>JAYEKW010000203.1 GCA_034716895.1 Candidatus Neomarinimicrobiota bacterium | reverse complement strand
ATATGAATGTAATTATCCATGGTTCCAAAGACAACCTCTACCTTACCGTCATTATCAATGTCAGCTATTACAAAACCACCCCGGACTGATGCTGGAAGTGTGTATGGAAAGCCAAGATTAATAAGCTCACTACCGCCACTGGAAATACCAAACACCGTACCCTCTCTGGTGGCTGTGATTACATCTGCGTAATCGAACCGGTCATGATCATCCAGCTCCCCAAGTGCCGGAAAGGGTGGGCGACTTAATCCTGCAGAAGAATATACATGAGGAAAACCATTTCTATGGTCTCCCCCCTCATCCCACGCAAAGCACTGATTTTCTGTGTTGGAGATAACTCTATCCAAGCCTGGTGTCAGTGGATCCCAGTCTGCCATGATGCAGTATGGAACATGATAGGAGTCAAGACCTATATTTCTCTGGCACTCGGCACTTGTTGTCAGATCTCCGGGATCAAGCAGCAATGCAGGATTCTGTGCAGATGTTGACAGGTCTGTGGGTAGTGCGACAACCTGACCCTGAGGCAACGCCCCAACTGCTGGAACAGTTCTCCACTGCACTCCTGACCAATCCCTCTCTGAAATGAAATCATCAGCATCGTAATCGTAGACGAAGCACACCGAATGATCCGCTTGCATAAATACGTTATAGTGAAGACTCACTACAATATCCATGTTGCCATCACCATTCAGATCCTTAAGCAGGGGCCAGCTTGAGATAGTATTTGCATCTGCCGGTATACCCGGCAGTTGAACTGTTCGAATGGCCACGAGATCATCATTAATAACATCAAAGACCTGTAGTTCTCTACCTCGCACAAGTACGATTTCATCCCTTGTTTCAAAGTCTGCCTCATCAACAAAATCAGCAAGAGCAACGGTGTGATTGTCCACCCAGAACCATTCACCAGAATGAGTAAAACTGCTTATCGGGGCTGTGGAAGTTGTGTTGAAAATCATCAGTTCGTCCTGACCGTCTACAACGATGTCTGAAAGACCATCCCCAACCACATTCCCGACAGCAGGAATACTGGGCCATATCGCAGCTGACGGTGTATTGAACATAAAGTAACAACCCGATTCCCATATTGGTGCTCCTGGAGAATCACTACGGTAAACACATATCTGGTTTTCTGTCGTTATCACTATCTCCAGATCTCCTCCGCCATCAAAATCACAGAGAGCAGGGGGAATTATTGTGGAGTGTGCAGTTTGAGTTGGCCAGCCTGTTTCGTTAGGGTAAAAGTCAGTTATCTCCAGGCTCTTTGTTGCTGAATTGTTCGGCATCCATGAATCAGGAGCAATACCACCAGGATCAGTTGCTGATGCTGTTAAATAGAGTGTTCCGGGAGGTGCAAACCATGTGTTATTCCACTGAAATTCCAGTGTTGTTTCGTCACCTGAGGCCAACCCCGGACACTGAGCAGTCAGAATGTCGGGAATGATATTACCGTCGGTTACCTCCAGGGAAACTTCAAACGATCCTGCATTCTGCCAGCCAGCATTCCTGACAGTAGCATAAAGAATCACCTCACCTGAACCGTTTACATTCATCGTTGAATACAAGTTCATCTCAAGGTCTGCAGGGCTGATGATCAGATCGCAGCAGTCCCGGAACTTCATCCTGTCACCAATATCTGCTGCCGGGTCTCCCAGAAGGTTAAACTGGGCCAGTGCCCTGATTCCTCCTTCAATCTCCATAAAAACATCAAGATGCTGGAGTCTGGCTGAAAGAATGGCATCCCCCATTCTTGTAATTCCTCTTTCAAACACTGCAGTCAGTATCCCCTTCCCATAGTACTTATAAGAGTAAATAGATGAAGAATTGGAACCGGCAAACACCCCAAGGGCTCCGCAGTCAGTGTGCTGTATGAATTTCTCGGCCAGGCAGTCTGGTGAGAAATCGTAAGTAGGTCTGAATAACTCATCTATGTAAGT
>JAYEKW010000202.1 GCA_034716895.1 Candidatus Neomarinimicrobiota bacterium | reverse complement strand
ATCTTTAAGTGATAATAGAATTCGTTAGGAAAACTCCACAATTTTTGTGGCATAAATCATTGCCCCGATTGGTTTACAGCCCATATTGAAAAGTTGTTAGCTAACGTCACAGATTTGAAGGTACTTATGTTTAAAAAATTGATCCTGATAAATATAATTTCTCTCACAATTGTCCTCGCTTCCTCGCCACCAAAACCGGGTGTTAACGCCTCTCAGAAGGTTCAACAATTCACTACGATTATGGCTGCTGATTATCACCAGGGTGGACTTGTTGCAAAAATGCAGCGGATCAAGGAATCCAATATTCAGAACGTGGAAAATGGCAATCGGGATCTCCGGGAAGATGTCTACATGAGTTTCCCTGTCATTTTGGGTTCTTATGCAGATAGTGATGATCTGGATACAGTTAGAAGTATGTTGCAGCAGGAATTGTTTGATGGTCCCTGGCCGTCACCAACCATGGCTGAACATTATGCAGAAATGTCCTATGATCAATTTCACTTATCCGGAAATGTTTATGGCTGGTTTGAGTTAGGCAGTCCAGGTGATTTTTACGAAGGCTCTCAATCAGAACCTTATGATAATGGTTTTAATGGTCCTCCCGGTGGTGCCGGTGAGTTTCTACGTGATGCACTGGATCTGGCTGACCTGGAGATCGATTTTAGCCTGTACGACAATGATGGTCCGGATGGCATTGCCAATTCAGGTGATGATGATGGCTATGTAGATGCCGCATTTTTTGCTCATTCAGGTCGCGGTGGAGAAGGTGGTGGACCCTACATCTGGTCACATCGTTGGGTCTATTCAGGCTGGTGGGGATCAGCTTATCAAACCAATGATACAGGATTCAATGGAACCGCTATCCGGGTCAATGATTATATCATGCAGCCAGCTGTTAGTACGAACGGAGGATTGATCGAGATCGGTGTATTTTCCCATGAATTTGGACATGCCCTGGGTTTACCTGATCTTTACGATACTGATTACTCTTCAGGTGGTGTTGGCAGCTGGTGTCTTATGGCAAGCGGGTCCTGGAGTACACCCTCAAGTCCGACCCACATGTCGGTCTGGTGCAAAGAAATGCTGGGCTGGATCGTGCCGGTTTTCCCCGATGAGAACATAGATGTGCTGGAATTCCTCAATGTAGAGGAAAATGCTTTTGCGGTGAAACTTTGGACCCATGGTGAGTTGGAACCGTTCTCTGGCTATTACAGCCATGGACAGGATGTTGGTCAGGAATACTTCCTCATTGAGAACCGACAGCGAATAGGGACAGAGCAGCATATACCGGGCACGGGGTTAATGATCTGGCATATTGACAATTCTCAGTATACCAATAATAATGAGAACCACAGGATGGTGGATGTAAAACCGGCTGACGGCCATTTCAATGGATCGAGTCCAGGGGATGCCTGGCCAGGTACTACTGACAATCGTAATTTCGATTTTGAGACAACTCCGGCCGCTATTGGTTGGGCTGGTGTCAATACTGAAGTTGCTGTGCTAAATATATCAGATTCTGATTCCACCATGACTGCCGATATTGAAGTGCATGAAGTGAATCCTCACATAAGCATTGTAGATCTGATCGTTAGTGATGAGAATGGTGATAATATCTTCACACCAGGTGAGAATGTACAGATATGGTTGATTGTGGAAAATAGTGGTGGAACTGCCAATAATCTGACAGCAACCTTATCTGCCAACGGGGCTCCAGTTGATATCTATGAAGAGCTCATCGATTTTAATCCCATTGGTTTTATGGCCACGGGTACCTCCAATTTACCTTTTGAGTTTGATGTACATGATACCTTGACCCCTCAAATAGTGACCTTTGATGTTGGTTTTACTTCAGATGAAATTCTGGAACCGGATCGTCACGACCTGATCCTGATGATGGGTTCCCCTGAGGTTGCGATCATTGATGATGATGAGGTTATTAGCGG
>JAYEKW010000201.1 GCA_034716895.1 Candidatus Neomarinimicrobiota bacterium | reverse complement strand
AAATCCTCTCTGACATGGACACCGAGATAGAAGCCTTAAAACAGAAGCGGGACAAATACAAAGCCATCAAGCAGGGCATGATGCAGGAATTGCTGACTGGCAAAACGCGGTTAGTAAAGGAGGATAAAACATGAATATTCTTATCGACACTGTCAGAATCGCTGGCTTTCGTGGGATCAAAAACCTTGAGATATCACTTCCTCGTGTGACCGTCCTGATTGGCACCAATAACTCAGGCAAGACGTCCCTGCTAAAAGCACTGCAACTGGCTTTAGGTGACTACTCTCGCTATCTCTCCGAAGAGGATTTTCACATCGGCGCTGATGACAAACGAGTTTCGAAAATTCTTGTAGATGTCAGGATCGTCCCAGTAGATGCTAATGGAATTCGCATGCAAAAATTCAATGACGAATGGGCCGCTGAATTTAGCGACAAAATCAAGGCCGAGACTAATGGCAACCAATTTGTTGCCCTTCGGACACGGGCCGCACCAAACACAATCAAGGGGGGCTTTGATAGTAAACGGTCTACATTAGAACGGTGGCCCGATCTGGAAACTTGGCAGACTGAGAAGATCAAAGAAACCAATATGCTCAATTATTTTGAAATCATGCCATTTATTCCAATTGAAGCTCAGCGAGACATTCACCAGGAACTTAAAGAGCGATCATCGTTTATCGGCAAAGTACTTTCAAGTGTCGGAGATGAGTATAATCAGACCGAAATCGCCATGCTTGAATCACTTATAAAAAAAGTTAACGATAAAGCCGTCGATGAGAGTAGTGTTCTCCAAAGCTTAAAGGCGCATTTTAAAAAGCTAAATCACTCATTTGAAGGTTCTGGCAGTGCCGAAATTACACCATTCCCTAAGAAAATTCGTGATCTCTCCAAGCACTTCTCGATTCACTTTGGCGAAAGTCCAAGTATCGCTTTTTCTATGGAATACCACGGAATGGGCACGCGAAGCTGGGCATCTATGTTAACAGTGAAAGCTTTCACTGATTTGATGGCAGCCAAGCACAAGAAAGAAGTAAAGCCATTTTTCCCCATTCTCGCTGCTGAAGAGCCTGAAGCGCACCTGCACCCCAATGCACAAAAAACGCTTTATGGTCAACTTGCTGAATCTAAGGGGCAAATAATTGTTAGCACACATTCACCCTATTTGGCTGCAATGGCTAATCAATCTGAATTGAGATATCTCAAGAAATCATCAGATATCATTGTGGCACATCACCTAGATCTCCAACTTGGAACTGAGGACCGTCGCAGATTACAGCGGGAGGTTATACATTCCAGAGGGGAAATTTTATTCTCAAAAGCATTGGTTTTGTGCGAGGGTGAAACAGAAGAGCAAGCACTTCCCACACTTTTCCAAAAATATTTCGGTAATGAAGCTTTTGTGTTAGGAGTAAATTTCATCGGCGTTGGTGGGTCCGGGAAAAAATATCTTCCGTTCTTAACTTTTGCAAAAGAATTCTCCATACCCATATTTATTTTTAGTGATGGGGAGGAACTAGCCATTAATGGATTAAAAAAATCTTATGAACTAGTATTCGGTGAAACAGACATTACAAAGTGCCCACATATTACCATCCTCGATAACACAGATTTTGAAGGGTATCTGATTTCATCCGGATTCAAAACTACGATAGAGGCTGCCATAAAAGAACTTGACGGGGTCGATGCTATTGAGAACTGGATTGAGCAAAAACATGGAACATCGGCAGGTAGAAAAAAAACAAGTGAACCACCATGTTCTTGTTGTAAGCAACCCATCTATGCCGCTGTTGTCCGGGACTATAAGCCATCTGATGGTTACGACAAAGCTTTGATGGATATTCTTGATTCCAGCAAGCCCAAGTATGCACCAGCAATTGCTGAAAAACTCTGTGAACTTGAGATAGAAAAATTCCCTCCAAAGGTTATTGACCTTTTCGAGAAAATCAAAG
>JAYEKW010000200.1 GCA_034716895.1 Candidatus Neomarinimicrobiota bacterium | reverse complement strand
ACTCATTATTTGTGAGTTCCCCTTACCCATCTCCGAGACTCCTGTTTACGATTCCAATCCGTATTTTAACCTAAATAATTCATAGCCACTAAGTCACCAAGACACAAAGTTTAATAAAATATATGCTGATCAAAAATTATCACTCACAGATGCAAATAATACTGTTTAAAATGACCTTGTTCATAACTTTAATAATTTTCGTGACTTAGTGTCTTCGTGGCAATAATTCATGAATAATGCAGGTTAAACCATGACAAGCTTTTGTAAGATACTTTCGCCTCGTCAGGGGTAGCAATGTGGAAAGCTAATATTTACGAACTACCCGGGGCGATATCCCGCAGCATATTTCATAAGTGATAGTATTTAACATACTTGCAATCGACGCCACCTGAACTGAGGGAATCTCTCCCCCCATGACCGTGAATAGACTACCAGATGACACAAACTCCTGTCCAAGATCAATCATGATATGATCCATGGTGACCGTTCCGATAACCGGATAGGTCTTCCCCTGGAAAGAAACCATGCCGCGATTGGTCAACGCGCGACTATAACCATCTGCATAACCTATCCGCAACGTACCAATATTGGTGTCTATTGATGCTCGCCATTTCTCTGAATAGCTGACGGATTCCCCGATTCTGATCCGTTCAACACGAACCAAGGGAGCCAATACTTCCATAACAGGTTCAAGAAACTGCTGATGTTGCTGACCAGGTGTTGTGTCATAGCCATAGAGTCCGATCCCCAGTCTAACAGCATCATAATGTTCCTGACCGCTATGCAATGTGCCGGCTGAGTTGGACATGTGGATCATGCCTTTAAAGCCATGTTGACGGGTTCTCATCACGAAGTTCTTAAACATTTCATTTTGCTGACTGAAGACAGTGGCCTTTTCTGTGTCAGATGACGAATAGTGGCTGTACACTCCTTCTATGGCCAAGGGGAATTTGGGATCAGCAATAAGTTCCATAGCCTGGTCAGGACTTAATCCAAGCCGATTCATGCCCGTATTCACATTCAGATGAACCTTGATACCAGCATGGACTGAGTTCCTGAGCATACTGGCATCTTCCATCGATCCTATGGTTAAGATCGTATTCTCTGGAAGGTGAATGAGTTCTTCAGCAAAAACGCGAGAAAATATGAGGATAGAAATCTGAGGAAAGGCGGTGGCCAGTTGACAAGCTTCTTCAAGTGTTGCCACTGCAAACAAGGTGACTCCCAATTCCTGATGGAGGTGTTGCGTTACTTCAACGGCTCCATGACCATAGGCATTGGCTTTCACAACTGGAATTACCTGGGCGGGTAATACGCGATCTTGGAAGTATTGAAAATTATTTGTGATCGCATCCAGAGAAACCCTGCAAATAGCTTCCATGATCTGAACCTCCTCGTAAAAAAAAGGCGTGATAAATCACGCCTTTTTCAATTGATATAAAGCAAAGAGCCTAGTTGACGGCTTCTTTCAAACCTTTACCAGCTTTAAAACGAGGAACGTTCATTGCAGGAACCTGGATCGCTTCACCTGTGCGTGGGTTGCGAGCAGTTCTGGCTGCACGAGCTGATACATCAAAAGTACCGAAACCAACTAAAGCAATTTTGTCACCGGCTTTCAGTGAACCTGAAACAGCGCCTGTAAAAGCAGCAAGTGCTTTTTCAGCCTGTACTTTTGTGATCCCTGAGTCTTCGGCAATCTTTGCAATCAATTCGGCTTTGTTCATAGTGTGTCCTCCTTGTTTTTTGTATTAATGATTAAAACTGTTTTGTTGATTTGAGACAAATCGTTTAGATCGACTCAAATGGGCTTAAACCCTTACCCACCTTAGGATAACGTCAAAAAGGTAACGAGCCAGTTATGAAAGTCAAGCAGTTATTCACCAATTTTTATTGGCGTTTGAGAGGTCAGATATTGCTCCATTTCAGCAAATCCTGAAAAAACTTCCGTGGTACATCCAATGATCCACGAGGAAACTTTCTCCAGGGGCATACCCAATACAAGATAGACCGGCAGCCCTCGTTCGTAGGCCAGAGTAAGCTCTCCGTGGGTGCCCCCTCCTGGAATCACATAATCATCCCAGAGACATATAACAGCGTCACAACTATTCAATAATTGATCAAGATCGCGATCGATGATCTTCTTAATAACCGGCCTAAATCGTTTAATATCAGTATGTTTCCACTGACGGAAGTTATCTTTTTCTACTTGTGTTAAGAAATCCTGTTCCTGTAGTGATGGATCGAAGACCTCCCAATTCATCTTATCTTTCAGAAACTGTGTGACTGTCTTACGCCAGGTCATACCCTCATCAGGAGCTGCTTCAATAGCACCAGCTAGATAGACTTTCACCTATCACCATCAAGGTGGAAGAAGGTCGCAGACAACCAGATAAGGAAGGTGGTCTCGATCAAACAGATCAGTAAGTAACCATAATCAATAACACCGTTGAGGAAGGCAGCATCGAGACCTGTCATCCAGTTATAGGGAGGCAGGTAGAAGGCGATCTCAGTGAAATTCTCCAATGGAGCACCCTTTATCAAGAATAGACCGCTGATCATCATCATGGGTAACAGACCTACATACATTAGTTTGCTCAACGTATCAGCATGTTTGACCAACAAGCCAATGATCTTGCTCAACGCCACTATCTGAAGTGCCCCAAGCAATAAAAAGATGATGCTTGCTTGAACATTAATCTGCGCTAAAGAGATCTCAGTTAAAAAGATCAAGATCGCCATCACAACAATGAGATGTACAAAACCTTTGGCCAAACTAATGAGTGCTTGAGCAATAAAAAATGAAGGCTGTCTGCTAAAGCGACCCATCTCGTACAGGCTGGCCATTCCATTTCCCCGTTGGGTCTCCCAATAAAAGCGGGCAGTCGTTTCGTATATAGTGATCAATAAGGTCAACAATAATGAATCCAAAACCAGAGACGGCAGAACCTGAGTCATCTCCGTTGCAGGCAGAAGGGACTTATAGGGTAAAAAGAACATGAAAAAGAAGATCAGGCCAGTCAAGATCGGCATGAGACCCACTGTTGTGAACTGTCGCAGATAGATCGTGTGCTCACGGTGCCATAGGGCTGCTAATACGTTATTCATGCAGTGCCTCCGCTTTGATCATCCGCTTGAAAATATCTGCCAGTGCCGGAAGTCGGGAAGCAGCATTAATCACTCGCTCAGGAAATAAAGCAATGATTGATTCAGGAGGGATATCCACCTCAGTAATGATCTCGTAATGATTCCCATTTACGGTATATGAGACGACGTGGCTGGAGGCATCCAGGATATTAAAATCCCGTTCATGGGTCTCAGATAAGGTCAGATCAATAATGCGATTTTCGCGATCTGTCTCCTTCAATTCTTTTAATGTACCATCAGCCACTACCCGACCATCATCAAGAATTGAAATTCGATCAGCCAGACGCTCGACCTGCTCAATATTACTTGATACTATCACAGTGGTAAATCGCAGCTTCTGTTCCCTGAGAAATATCTCCATAAGCTCTTTGCAGCCCTGGTCCAGGGAGGCCGACGGTTCATCCAGCAGCAGAATGGTAGGATTATGCAGAACTGCTCGAATAAATTCAATTTTACGCCGGGTACCATAACTGACCTCACTGGGAAATGACCGCAATTTATCCACTACTTCAAAGCGATTCACAAAGCCACTGATCCGATTATGAAGATCAGCCTGGGCAATTCCATGCAGCTTACCATGTAGAGTCAGGTTCTCCATGAGCGTCAGGGATTCCTCAAAACGACTATCCTGGGACATGTAGCCGATCTGATGGCGAATCTGATTCTGGCGAGCACCCAGATTCAAACCGTTAATATAACCTGTCCCCAGGGTCGGTTCACTCAAGGTGGCGATCACTCGTAATAGAGTGGACTTACCTGAACCAGTCGTACCGATAATGGCGTGAATATGGCCTTTTTCCACGCCCAAGGTCACATTATTGAGCGCGGCTTTATCACCATATTTCTTTATTATATTTCTTAACGTAATTGAAACTGCCATTGGTGGCTATTCTTCCTTAGCGTTCGTTTATCTGTATAATTCAGTAGAGACGCAATGCATTGCGTCTCTACTACATTCAGGTTCAACCAGTTGCTTTCTTATCACCTTTAATGGTCCAAACGGTCAATAGAACGATCATAAGCACCAACACCCAGATCGAGGCGTAATGATATGTCTCTGATCCATAACTGATGAGATCTGTAAATCTACCGATGAGCAGTGAGATACGACCCATGACAGCAAAGCCAAAGGATGCCCCAAAACTGACCATGAGGAAGTAGATTCCCACACGAGTCACTTTACCGAAAGCGCCCTTATGTTCCTTGGAGAAATAGAAATACAGTAAACCGGTAATGGTACCGACCAGGATGATCAGATTATTAAAAACACTAACACCGGTCAGGCTGAAAAGTGGCATATCTACAAACGAAACAGCCGTTCCCTTTATTTGACCCAATACATTTGAATTCAAAAAGGCATAGGCTCTCAGACCTGCTGCCATACCAACAGTATAAGCAATACCCAAACGCGCCATCCAGCTCCATTTGGACGAGACACTGAGAAGCATCAAGATCCCCAGAGCAAATGGCAGTAAATAGATAAAGTGAGGATCATGTCCATGCCCCTTATCAATGCCACCATTGGGAAATACGCTGGGCAATATAAAACCAAAGAAGTTGTAGATTCCGTACCAGGCTTTCAGCATGAAACCAGAGATTTCACCTTCTGGTGTTGGCCATAGGCGACCAAAAAGGTTTGGCTGCACCTGTGTCCAGAAAGCCATGGCCATCCAGTACCCTGCCGATACGCCGACAAACACATGTTCGGCAATTTTATAGAAAGGATTATCCTTGTACAAATAGGAGAAAATACCCAGGGTCAGAAAGACCGCTACCCATGCTCCAAATATTTCAGAACCATTCATAATTCAGTCTCCTAATATTTCTTGGAACGCCGGCGTTCAATAAAGAACGAGATGTTTCCGAATATGATAAATGCGACGATGACAATATGAGCTACTGACTGGGCATCCATGCCACTGGTGCCAATACCGGCCTGTCCAATGAGCGATTCGTACTCAGCAGCACCGGGCATACCGCCCAGGATACCTTTGATCTGTCCGGATTGGACATAAGGCATGACTTCATTCACCTGGATCGAGGTAGTTCCGGTACTCATTGTTACCCCTACAGGATCTGCGGCGTACTGAACCCATTCAACCGTTCCAGGATAACCGGCAGATGCAGAGAACAGGAAGTCGAAATCCTTGACCTGATTGACGCCAGCCATCATGGGGATGTCATCCAGAAAATCACCCTGAGAATCAACAGTAAATACTTTACGAATATTGCTGACCAGACCTTTTATGATAGCTTCAGCTCCAGGTCGGTATCCCAGGAGCACATAATCCTCACCATAAACCTTGCCATATTGCTTATCAGCAACCTGCTCCAGGGCTTCCAGAGCCATGAACTGACCATCCGGCCAGAGGCAAGTAATGTAAACCTTCACATCCTTCGAAAGCAGGTGCCGCAATAAGGCCACAGCCATGGGATGAATCTCCGGCTTGGTGCTGGGACCATATTCAAAAGAGAGCAGAGCTTTATCACCAGCTTCTAATTCTTCCACAACATCATAAACCTGTTGGGATGAGTTGGTCGGCCTGATGGGCAGTCCCAGTGGGAAGAATAATGGCAACATGACTGCCAGAGCAATGACCACAAAAATGACCCGCCGATCAAGGCTGCCGGCCCGTACGATAAAATCTAAGAATTTTTCCATGATCATTCTCCGATGTACGATTTTTCAATACCCAGGATGTAGCGAATCGATGAGGCAAAGATACCAAGACCGATACCAATCATGATGGCTCGTGCGCCAGCAACGTTGGGATTGTTATAGATCCAGTCCTGAAGCACTGGTAAATAGAAGATACCTGGTTGGTCGATTGGCCACCCCGTGATAAAACCGGCAATGGTCACAACCAGAAGCCCACCGACTACTGCAATGAGGGTGTAGGTTCTATTTTTGAACCAAGTATTCACCCCAGCAGCTAAAGCCAGAACCACAATATAAAAAATGAACCAGGCAGAGATATTCCCACCAATAGGTACGCGACCTAACATGATGATGATACCTGAGATCAGCAACAGGGTCGCCTCAAAATTACGGATCTTGAAGGCTCGAAATGAGGCAGAGGCTACAAAAAACGCCAGAAGCGCGAACATGGTGGCTGACAGGGGTGTGAATATAAAGCGAAACATCCAGTTGAACAGCGAACCGCGAGTTGCAATATGAGCACCCCATTCAGCAGCTCGAATTTCAGCTGTACCACCTGCGGCATTGATCTGTTCAACAACAGATTCAGCACCGCCTTCAGTAAAGTAAGGTGCCCTAATGGTATATGTATCACCAGGAGGGATGACACTCAGGATATTTTGAGTGCCCAAGACATCCTGATTGATCTCACCGGCTAAAATGGGAGCAATACTGGCGGAATTACTGAACTCGGTAATTTCGACACTATAGGCGCCCAGCATAATGAAACCAGCTGTGAAAGAGAAAGTGAAACCAGCAATGGCCAGGGCAGCATAGGGCCATCCGCGCTGCTTCCTAATAACCTTCATAGCCTGCATTTTCAACAGGTTGAGGGCTCCGAGAAACATGGCGAAGCTGGCTAAAATATCAAACCACTGGGTCGCATCATCATCCACAAAGGATTTGATCGTTGGTTCTTCCACAAACCAGCCGAACAGAGTGATAAAACCAATGGTGGCGGCAATAGCTATGGGCAATTGTCTTTTCATGAACATATGAGACCTCCTATTGTACTGTTAGATATCCCAGGACATCCCAGGAGATCCAATTCAGATCATGAAAAAAGTTAAATAACGTTGCTAATATGGTAACTGCGATGACCAGAATTTTGAGATAATCCTGACCTTTGACACCACCCATCAGTTCTGGTTCCTGCGACAGGTAGGCACTGGCAGCAAAGAATTCTTCACCGATAAGCGTATAATCGCAAGCGGTCACAAAGAAAGGAATCTGTGAAGGAGAAGCAGTACCGGCGATCTGAATAGCACCGATGGAATTTCCGGTTTCTGCAAGTAACAATGATTCAGCATAAAATTTACCCATATACAGACAGGCAGCGGGTTCTTCACGGATCATGATGCCGTTCACACCGGCGGCGTAGGCAAACTGATCATCAGTCAGATAATGCACCATATCATCATGAAACAGATCTGGGCGACCTTCGATCAAATAGGATTCCCGACAGGATTCCCGAGCAGCTTTCATCACGATGGCACGTGCAACAGGTACATTCAGACTGGTTTCATAACGAGCCGTCATTTTGGCCACATGTCCCAGAACCACCACACCAGCCACAGTCTCTACCTGATCCATATCCACGATACCAGGAACGTAGAGTACTGGTTTTCCCATTTCAGTGGAGCGTCCAACTGCTTCTTCCACGGCTTTCAGACCAGGAATACTACGCAGGAAAATCTTTTCTCCTCGTTTTGCCATGCGTGTTGAATAGATCAAAATACCACCAACGATGAGAATAGCCCAAAACATGACACTACGTTCCGCGACAAAATAAGGATGTCCCGCAAACCAGTAGATCATGAATAGGGCGAAGATGATACCGGCAACAGACCAGAATTGTTTATCTTTCACTGTGCTTCTCCGTTTGCTTGTTTTGTTGTGCTTCCTCCAGCTGTTCGACCTTCGTAATCAATAATTCGACGTTACGAGGTTCCTCGAACAACTCTGCGGCACGATAGTAACCATCCGCCTTGATGAATGCGCTTACTATAGGCCCGAAAAATATCATGGTATGACTGCCTAGCAAAGCTAAAGGTTTGACCATTTCCAGGGCAAACACGGCAGCTGTCACGAACCCTGAATCATAGATTCGATTTGCAATACGATCAATGAATGCCTGATCTTGAGTTGAGATTGATAGTGACTTTGAAGTTTCAATCATAGCAAAACCAATAGGTTAAAACCCAATTCGAGTTTTCTTCTGGACGAACTAGGTTCCATTAATTGTCGAATAGTCCGCATCAATTGCATAATGGCGTGATCATGCTCTCCAACTTTCGATTCCAACTCATTAAATTTTAAGGCCAGCTCTTTATGAGTTGCTACCAGCTCTCGCAATTTCACAAAAGCTCTGATTACAAATAAACTAACCTGAATAGATCTTTCTGTATTCAATATTGTAGCAGCCATCAGAGCACCATGTTCTGTGAATACAAATGGTAAATGAGGTGAATACTTCAGATTCGCTAGGTGGTCACAAATTGTGACCACCTCTTTTTTTTGGTTCATCGTCATAATGCGTACCTCAGAGTTAGTTGGATTGTCAGGAAGCTTCCATCTTTTACTCAGATCCAGATTCCCTGAAGGGGAATAATCCGAATAGCCACGGGTGAAACCCGTGGTATATGAACCACAATAATTGCAACCCCGGAGGGGTTGAACAATACTAAAGCAAATATTTTTCATCAAACTTTACCCAGCATATTTCATAAAGAAATGCACCTTTTGTACGCCCTCATGAAATATGCGTGCTTTCTCATGTTCCATAAGAAGTTCTTTCAGTTCCTCTATAAAGGACTTTTTGTCATGGTGGCTTTCCTGGTTTTTAACGTATTCAATTAAATCATCCTTTGAATCTATGGAGTAGGTGAAAGCATATCC
>JAYEKW010000199.1 GCA_034716895.1 Candidatus Neomarinimicrobiota bacterium | reverse complement strand
AGGGCAAGTTAAAACCATCAAAACCCTCTGTGTTCCCTGTACGCTCTGTAGTTGTCAATATACCGCCCTATTTGTTCTCCAAATATTACTAACCGGAGTGCAAATAACGGCGCTACCGATTTATGCCAACCCCCAGAGCGTTTTGCATTTGACTGCATTTGGATGACCGTCCACATCTAAAATCGGGCTAAATGTTTGATACTCAAGGACTCACTTCCATACACAAGATGTAGCGCTTGATATAAAGAGACCTCAACATTTTGTAGTTTTTTAGAAATTGATTCTTGCCATGATAATTGCCCCCTCTATATTCAGTTCGCTAGGTATTTGTGACCAAAATCACGTGCAGGACACCATCTCACCAGGCAACCAACAATTGGGTAAAACACTTCTCGCTGTCATTTTTCCGAATTTTTGATTTGAGGGGTTATACAGCTAACGTTTGTAAAAAAAACGCTGAGGAGCGAACCTACATGTCCGAAACCATACAGTTTCCGTTCGAATTTGACGACAAGGATCTGAGTACTCCACCACTACAACATCCAGAGCTGGAGATCGAAGCCATTGTCAACCAGGACAAACCGCGCAGCGGATCAGATATTGATAGTTATTATGGCATCGATGAGTTGGGTAGGAGTGTACTCCAAAATAAATATTTAGCACCTCTTGAGAAATCTCCTGAGGATTTGTGGCGTCGACTGGCTAAAGCAATGGCAGCGTTGGAAGATACCCCGGAAATCTGGGAAGATCGCTTCTACACTATTCTACATGATTTCCGTTTTGTACCTGGTGGTCGGATCATGCACGGTGCCGGTCGCGAAGACATCAAAACGACCCTTAACAATTGCTATGTGGTCGGTATCAAGAATGACTCCATTGATGCTATTTATGATGCCATTATCCAGGAAGCCCGGACTTATAAGTATGGTGGAGGTTGCGGACATGACCTCTCCGTGCTGCGTCCCAGCGGCTCAGCGATCAACGGTACCGGTGGCGAATCCTGTGGTCCAGTCGGATTTATGAATCTCTTCAGCGAAAACACCAATACCATTGCCCAGCACGGTCGCCGCGGTGCAAATATGCAGACCTTACGGGTAGATCATCCTGATATTGCTGAATTTGTAGATATCAAACTCGACCTGTCAAAAGTAAAATATTCGAATCTATCTGTGCTGCTTACCCATGAATTTATGGAAGCAGTTGAAATGGATTCAGATTTCGAGTTGCGCTGGAACGATAAAGTTTACGAGACAGTTCGTGCCAAAGATCTGTGGGATAAAATTATTAATGCTGCTCATGCCAGTGCTGAACCAGGTATTATTTTCTGGGACACAATGGTGGATTATCATAATGCAGAATACTGCAGCCCCCTGGTGAGCACCAACCCCTGTGGCGAACAACCCCTACCAGACGGTGGAGCTTGTAATCTGGGCGCTATCAATCTGGCTCGCTTTGTCAATAATTCAGGCGAATTCCAGTGGAATGAGTTTACTGACACCGTAAGACTTAGTGTCCGTTATCTTGACAATGTGATCGACTATAATGTCGACCGGCATGCTCTTGAGGATCAGAAGAAAAATGCTCTGGGAGATCGCCGGGTCGGTCTGGGAATCCTGGGATTGGCAGATATGCTGATGCTCCGTGGTATCAAGTATGATACAGACGAGGCCCTGGAGGCTGTTGAGAAGGTCATGCAGTCTCTTTCAACAACAGCTTATAATACCTCAATCGAATTGGCCAAGGAAAAAGGTTCCTTCCCTAATTTCCAATGGAAGGGCTATCAAAACAGCAAATTTATTCAGAGTCTCCCCCAGGCTGTCCAGGATGAGATCAAGGTCCATGGTGTGCGAAACGCCACTATTCTTACTGTCGCACCAACCGGTTCAGGCGCTATTGTCGCTCAAGTAAGTTCGGGTGTAGAACCGATTTTTAATGTCAGTTACAAACGACGCGTTAAGAAAAACGAAGGTTTCGGTGAAGATTTTGATGAATTTAAAGTTGTTCATCCAACCATTCTTCAAAAATACGGTAGTGATGAAAATTTACCCGATTCCGTGATCACTTCTCATGAGATCGACCCCTATTTCAGGGTCAAAATGCAAGGTACTATCCAACGATATATTGATGCCTCAATCAGTTCCACTGTGAACCTGCCAGAGGATGTAGCAGTAGAAACTGTAGCCAATATTTATATGGCAGCATACAAAGCTGGTCTAAAGGGAATCACTGTTTATCGTGAGGGTAGTCGTGATGGGATCCTGATCTCTGACAAACCAAAGGAAGAAGCATCCACAGTTGATAGCGTTCCTCTGGTGGATCCTGAAGCAGCCCTGGCACCCCCGGTTCTGCGTCCCCGATTACGACCCAAAGATACCTTTGGCGTAACCCATCGGATCCGTACCGGTGAGGGCACCCTCTATATCACCATTAATCATGATGAAGATGGTTTATGTGAGATATTCACCACCATCGGGAAAGCCGGTGGTAATGCTGCTGCACAGGCAGAGGCGATCAGTCGTTTGATCTCGCTCTCCTTGAGAAGTGGAATGGATGTCTCAGAAATTATCAAACAGCTCAAGGGAATCAGTGGACCAAATCCGGTTTGGGAAAACGGTCAATTGATCCTTTCGACACCAGATGCCATCGGCAAAGCGCTGGAACAGCACATGGCAGAGTTTGATCTTCAAACTACCAATGAACAACTGCAGGCTGCCATCACCAGAGAAGATGGTGATAAAGATGCTGGAGCTAGTTTCAATATGGTGGAGCCAAACCATAGCGCGACCTCAAAGACCATGACTATCTGTCCCGAATGCGGGTCAACCATCTCCCATGAAGGCGGGTGTCTGCTTTGCCACAACTGTGGCTATTCCAAGTGTTAAATTACATGTACTAAAAGCAAGTAAAGAGCCTCGGGAAACCGGGGCTCTTTTATATTGTATAGCTAGATCATGCTCCCAGATCGATCCAGTGGTCAAAGGGGTGATTCCTGAACCAGGTCAATTGGCGTTTGGCAAAATTTCGAGTGTTTTTCTGAATCAATGCGATCATTTCTTGTTGGTTCACGTCCCCGCGGAAAAAAGCGTAGACTTCTTTATAACCAATAGTACGCATAGGATATAGATCAGGACTGTATCCATGATCCAGAAGGACTTGACATTCTTCCATCAATCCAGCCGCCACCATGTGTAAAACCCGTGTATTGATACGATCGTACAGGACTTTTCGATTCCGATCAAGGACCACAAAGAGGGCTTGTTTCTCAAAGGGATCCATACTGCGGGCGAACGCCTGGGTGGGGATCAAACCGGTAGATTCGTAGATCTCAAAAGCTCGCATCAACTTTTTGTGATTATTAAAATGAAAGCTCCCGGCATATTCAGGATCCATTTCAAGTAATTGATCCCACAGTGATTCTGCTTCTCCAGCATCTACTTTGGCCTGGTATTTTTTTCTTAAGGTCGGATCCTTGTGCTGCTCATCGAATAGACCAAAACGCAGAGCATCCAGATACATGCCGGCACCACCGACAACTACAGGCAACGCTCCCCGGATAATGATTTCGTGGATCAGATCGCGAGCGCGTTGATAAAAATCAGCTGCATTCCAGACAACATCAGGAGTCAGCTCATCCAATAGATGATGGGGAACCTGTTCCAGGAGTTGCGTCTCAGGAGTAGCCGTACCAATATTCATCATTTGATAGATCTGCCGGGAATCACCACTGATCACT
This sequence comes from Candidatus Neomarinimicrobiota bacterium, assembly GCA_034716895.1. Taxonomy (NCBI): domain Bacteria; kingdom Pseudomonadati; phylum Fidelibacterota; species Fidelibacterota bacterium. The sequence goes on along the minus strand of JAYEKW010000199.1, from coordinate 5,137 downwards.
TCAATGTCATGCAGAGCTGCCAATTGCATAACCGTCTCAGTCTTTCCCACAGCTGTGGGTCCAGCCAGGATCAGATAATCTGCCTGGGGATGATCAAGGCGTTGGTTATGAATTTGAATGGATCTCATGAATTCTGATTACCGATAATATCCTTCAACAATAATTATTCATTCCCAGAATGAATTTACCGGTCAATCACCTGGTTAGTGCCGTTCGAAACGCTTATCCAGTTCATCAATGGTGAGGTTGATGATAATGGGTCGGCCATGAGGACAGTAAAAGGGGTTTTCAGTGGCAAAGAGTCGGTCAACCAGAACCCGCATCTCTTCCTCGGCCAATGGATCACCTGCTTTGACAGCAGCTTTACAGGAATATGAGGCTGCCAACCGTTTAGCCGGCGAATAGTCAAAGACCCGGTTCTCGCGGTAATGGTCAATGATCTCTTTAAGAATAGCTCCTTCACTCCCACCGCGCATACCGCTGGGCACTGCTTCCACCAGAATGGTCCGAGGTCCGAATTCTCTCAAGCGAAAGCCCAGAGTATTTAGCGAGGGTATGATATCCACCAGAACATTGTAGTCGTCAGCGGAGAATTCCTTTGTCTCGGGAAAAAGCAATTGCTGAGCTGTGCCCTGGTTCTCATGCATATCGTGCAGGGCTTCTTCATAGAGAATACGTTCGTGGGCAACATGCTGATCGATGATGGCGATCCCATTATTGATCTGGCTGAGAATATATTTGTTATGCACTTGCCAGATAAACCCACCATTCTGCCTTTGGGGTTTGGTTGTGACCGGGCTTTGATCCAGAACCTGGCTGAATTGACGGGCTTTCTGCAGTAGTTCACTTTCTTCCGGTGTTCGTAGTGAAGCGGTAGACTCAGGTTCACCTGCAGTTTGAGTAGCGAAACTGGTTTGCTGTGGTGATCCGCCAGTCGGTGCAAAGAATGGCGCGGCCTGCGGTCGATTTTGATAGCCCGGCATCATCTTCAGGGTCTGACGCAATCCATTCTCAACGGTTTCCTTCACCACGTGGTAAACCCGCCACTCGTCGTTGAATTTCACTTCTGTTTTGGTTGGATGTACATTTACATCCACTTCATTGAGCGGAACTGAGATATCCAGCAGGTAAAAGGGAAACTCTCCCCGTTGGATCAGCGATTTATAGGCTTGATATACTGCATTGTTGATCAAACGATCGGAGATGGGACGTTGGTTGATAGAAAGATATTGTTCTCCCCTGGCAACCCTGACCAGATCCAGACTGCCAATAAAACCGGAGACCTTGATATTGCCCCGATGATCCTCAACCGGGATGATCTTGTCCCGGTATTCACTACCAAAGATGGCTGTAATCCGTTCTTCCGCCGTGGAAACTCGTACATCCAGAACGATCTTTTCATCAGCAGTAAGCTTAAAGGCAATTTGAGGATGGATCAAAGCCAGAGGTTTAACCCGATCCAGAATGTGATTGAGTTCAGTTCGTTTGGCCTTCAGGAATTTTAAGCGGGCCGGTACATTGAAAAAGAGATTTTTAACTGTGATGCGAGTACCAGTCTCCCAGGCAGCCGGCATTGTTTCGTTGGTCAAACCAGCCTGGACTTCCAGGGAATAGGCGCTCTCACTCCCACGGGCTCTTGACACCAGTTCCATCATTGAAACAGAGGCTATACTGGGCAATGCTTCACCGCGAAAACCCATGGTCTTGATCCTGAATAGATCTTCGATCTCAGCGATCTTGCTGGTAGCATGTCGTTGTAATGACAGACCTAGTTCAGCTTGATCCAGACCGACACCATCATCGATGACCTGAATCAGATCCCGGCCCCCGTTTCCAATATTGATCTCGATTTGCGTGGATTCAGCATCAATAGCATTCTCAACCAATTCTTTGACAACTGAAGCAGGTCTTTGGACAACTTCACCAGCGGCGATTTTGTTACAAAGGATATCAGAAAGAATGTGGATGCGAGACATATTTTTGGATCAGGAGCTGGGAGTCAGGAGTTTGGTATTCATTGCTGAGAGGGCTTTTTCAGATATTTTCTTAGCATCTGACCTTAAATCAGCGACTTGTTTTCCAAGATCTGTAACCACAGACTGGTCATCTATTCCTGGAATGTTGATTAGAACATTCATGGCTGCACCTTCCAAGCCAGCCCTGGCCTGAAGCACGGCGACTCCGGCATCAGATAAAGAATTTTGATTACCGATCTCAGCCATGCGAGCAGCCAATTTCATGATCTCCAATGATTCCTGCATAACCCTGAGGGGGATCTGAGCCGAATAAACAGTGGCTTTCTGGATCGCTTCATCACGAATGATCTTTTGCTCAGCACTCTTTTTAGGTAAGCGCATAGCAGCCATTACCTGATTGAAGGAGGCTGTATCCTCATCAATCAGATAGAGCATTGTATCCTTCAGCGTTTGTGCTGCATTGCTCAGTTCCTCGATCTCATCCCAATGTTCCCGGTAACCTTTTTTGTGATAAGTCAAAACACCTACCATGTTGGTTAATCCAGCTGCCAAAGCCGAGCCTAGAGCTGAAACCGAGCCTCCACCTGGTGCAGGTGAATCAGAAGCCAGTTCATCTACAAATTCTGTGACACCCATGTCGACCAACTTCTGCTCGGTCTTGGAGCCCAATTGATACTCAATGATCCGCTCTTGCGGGTTAAAGGGAGCTATCTCATTCAAACCCATACTCTGAATGGCAATTCGAATGATCTCAGCGTGTGATACGGCTGTGCTTGAATTTTGTTTTCTTAGATAATAACAACCAGCATCCAGCATGGCGTTTAAAGGGATAAGCCCGACTAATTCACTGCCGGATACGCGTAAACCACGCTTGGTAGCTTCAGTCACGACCTCATCAAAAGCGATATGAAAGGGGGTCACTTCCAAATCCACCAGGTTCATGGATATCTGAGCCATTTTGTATTCATCAATATACCAGCCCACAGCTTTTACGGCTTTGAGGGTTCCGGGACGTTTGATGGGTGTTCCATTTTCATCGCGGATGAATTTCCGAGTTTTGGGATCCCGGGCATTCCGGCCGGCTTCTCTGATCTCAAGGGCAATATCCGTGGCTTTCTTCTGATCCCTGGTATTCAGATTCACATTATAAGCAATCAGGAATTTACGGGCTCCCATGACTGTTGCACCCGAGCGGGCGTTGAATTCTGCCTGACCATAATCAGGTTTCCAGTGGGGATCTTTCAATTTGTCTGCCAAACCTTCATACTCACCAGCCCGAATAACCGCCAGGTTTTGACGATCAGGAGTTGTGGCTGAGTACTCGTATAGATAGACCGGGATGTTTAGTTCTTCACCCACTCGTTTTCCAAGGATGTGAGAAAGCTCAGCACAGTCCTCCATGGTCATGTCGCTTACTGGAATAAAGGGACACACATCCGTGGCTCCCATCCGGGCGTGTGCTCCAAAATGCTGGGTCATATCGATTACTTCCGAGGCTCGTTTGATTCCCTGGAAGGCAGCTTCAATAACATCATCTGGTGCACCCACAAAGGTTACGACGGTCCGGTTGGTATCAGCTCCGGGGTCCACATCCAGCATAGTAATGCCTTCGACATCTTTGATGGCTGTGGTGATCTGTTCGATAACAGCCAGGTCGCGTCCTTCGCTAAAATTTGGTACACATTCTACAATCTTTTGCATGAGAAAAACCTTTACGCTTTGGATAAAAAATAGAATAAATAAATTATGATTCCAGCCATGACCAACAAACCCAGAAAACTGCGTCTGGGATAACTGGAAGTGAGGCGTTGAAATTCGATCCGCTTCTGTTTCGACTCCACATCTTCAAATCGTCTCAAGCGTCGGTTTTTGGCAAACTTCAGTTCAGGCATCAGACACCAGCAAATACACCTGAAAAGAAGTTGATAAAGGGGCCAATAACCATACCCAGCACATGGAAACCAGTGACCCAACCAAACATGATGATCCCAAATAGGATCATTGGACCTTTGGTTTCGATCATATATAAGGTGTTTGCATAGCGATTGGGCAGAATGCCGGCCAGGATCTTGGATCCATCCAGAGGCGGAATAGGTAGCAAGTTGAAGAAGGCCAGTGCCAGATTGATGTAAAGTGAAAAATAGAGCATCTGAAAAATGATACGGGTAATATCCCCTGGTTGTCCATGACCAAAACCGGCCGCTAAAAATATCCTGATCAAGATCCCGGAAGCCAGGGCCAGAGCCATATTCATGGCAGGACCAGCGACTGAGATCCACATCATATCGCGTTTTGGATTTCCTAAATAACGCGGATCGACCGGTACTGGTTTCGCCCAACCGAAGTGGATCAAAAAGATCATGATAGTGCCCATGGGGTCTAGATGGGCCAGTGGATTGAGGGTCAGCCGACCCATATATTTGGCAGTTGGGTCTCCGAGACGAAAAGCCACATAAGCGTGGGCAAATTCATGAAAAGTCAGGGCAATAAGAATGGCCGGGACAGCGAGAAGAAGTGTATATAGATCCATTTATTTCAATTTTCCTTTATTCATTTTTTTAACCGCCTAATATAGACGGAGTGACAGGGATGTGAACAGGATTAGGGGATAAAAGTTTCTGGGTTTTTGAGTTCTAAGAGTTTTGGAGTAGAGAATGAAATCTTTTTAGGGAAAAAACCATCAAACTCCGGTATTTTTAGAATAGGTTGGTCTGACAATCAGGAGAGTATGATGAATTTTGTAATTAATGATAAAGATGCAATTGGTATTATTCCAAGCATGGGCAAGGATTCACCTAAACCACGGTTTTATGCTGATGGACTTAATTTTGAGTGCACTGGATGTGGAGCCTGCTGCAAACTGGGAGGTGGCTTTGTTTACCCCAGTCTTGAGGATGTGGGTTTTGCTGCCAAACATCTCGGGTTAAGCGTCAAAACCTTTTCTGATACCTATATGGAAATGCATAAAGACCAGTATGTCTTCAAGAATGATGGAGACAATTGCATCTTTTATGGTGAAAAGGGCTGTACCATCTATGACGCCAGACCCAGTCAATGCCGCACGTACCCTTTCTGGAAAGCCAACTTAAAATCCTCCTATCGTTGGAAGATCACCTGTGAGGAATGTGAGGGAATCGGTAAAGGAAAGCTGTATCGTTTTG
>JAYEKW010000198.1 GCA_034716895.1 Candidatus Neomarinimicrobiota bacterium | reverse complement strand
CCTTCTTCTTGACAAAGCGTCCAACTGCAAATGTGTTCTGCATCAGAATGGCCATGCGATTGGTCCCATTGGCCATATTGGGTGGCAGTCCCAGAAAAATGAGGAGGGGCAAAGTTAAAAAGGATCCCCCGCCTGCCAGGACATTGATGAATCCGGCCGAGGCTCCAATAAGCAGGACAGCGGCGAGATTTAGAAGTGTCAGATTCTCGAGCATGGAGTCAGATTAATGGTTGAGTGTGAGGGATGCTATTAAATATTTTGAGTTTGGATATGAAATATGTGGCTTATTGCTAAGCTAGAGAACGCCCTCTGCCCTACGGGCACAATTATAGGGGGGAGAATTTCTTGCTATTATGTTGCTGATTTGTTTAAAATAAAACCTGTTTGGCTGCGCTGAAAACAGGTTTTAAGCATTAAAAAAGGCCACCCGCTTTGGATGGCCTTTTAAGTGTTTGGACCTGTATGGCCCTGTAAGACAGGGAGTTAGAAAGCTCTATGCTCTTTGATCCTGGCTTTTTTACCGCGTAATTTGCGGAGATAGTAAAGCTTGGCGCGACGAACTTTTCCACGTCGCAATACTTTGATACCATCAACGGTTGGGGAATGAAGCGGAAATATCCTTTCAACACCAACACCATTTGAGATCTTTCTTACCGTAAAAGTAGCATTAATACCTTTACCGGTACGGGCGATTACATTGCCCTCAAAGATCTGAATTCTCTCTTTATCACCTTCAATAACTTTTACATCTACTGCAACAGTATCACCTGGTTTAAAATCAGGGCGATCTGTTTTCAGATGCCCGGCTACCAGGTTATTCACTTTGTCCATGACTTTCCTCCAGTCCTCTCATATATCTATCAAACAAATCCGGGCGCTTCGTTTTTGTACGCTCCAAACGTTGCTGTTCTCTCCATTTATCAATCTCTGCATGGTGCCCAGAGAGTAACACATCGGGTACTTTGAGTCCCCTGTACTCAGCGGGGCGGGTATAATACGGTGCATCCAATAATCCAACAGGAAAAGTGTCTGATTTTGTAGATTCTTCATCACTGACAGCTCCAGGAAGTAGACGAACCATGGCATCAATAACGGCGAAAGCTGCGATCTCACCCCCGGAGAGCACAAAATCACCCAAACTGATCTCTTCATCAATGAGCTCATCTCTGACACGCTGGTCAATACCTTTGTAGCGACCACACAGCAACACAACATGAGGATATTCAACTAATCGCTCAGCTGCAGGCTGTTTAAAAGGCTTTCCCTGAGGTGTTAGAAAAATGCGATGGCCAGCATCCTGATGGTATTGTTCCACAGCTTCAAAAGCCCTGAACAATGGATCCGGTTTGATGATCATCCCTGGACCACCACCATACGGCACATCATCGATATGCTTGTAGGTGTCATCAGCGAAATCACGCATGTCCCAGCATTTTAGCTCAGCCAAACCATTGTCGAAGGCTCTTCCAACGATACCCATTTCCTGAAAGGCTCGCACTGTATCAGGGAAGGTAGTGATCACATCAATGATCACGAGAGAACCTCAACGCTATTGATCTGGATACGTGAATTTTTAATATCAATATCTGTCACCCACTTATCAACCAGAGGTACCAGAATTTCTTTATCACCGTGATGAATGACCAAAACTTCATGGGAAGCCGGGGTCAAAATGTCAACTACCTTTCCCAGCGAGCGTCCCTGCTCATCCATAACGCTGCATCCTACAAGGTCATCCAGATAGAACTCGTCTTCATCCAGTTCCGGTAATGCTTCCCGTTCGGTGAATAGCTCGAGTTCGCGATAGTTCTCAGCCTGGGTTCGATCACTGATCTCATTGAAACTCAGGATGGCAAAATCATCGTAGCCTTGACAACTTTTCAATGAAAGCGGTTGCCAATTATTACCCGTATTAACAAAAAGCTGCTCCAACTTCTGGAGCGCATCAAGGTCGATACTGTAGAGGGTCACCTTGAGTCCCCCTCGAACGCCATGAGGTTTCCGAACCACTCCAATAGCAGTTCTATTCGCCTCAGCTAATTGCATTTGCCCTATTCTATGATCTCAAGCATGGCTCGGTTGGTACCGGCCTTAGCTGAAATAGCAGCCAATAAGGTCCGGAAGGCTTTGGCAGTACGACCTTGACGACCGATTACCTTGCCAATGTCTTCCTTAGCCACTTTCAACTCGAAGATTGTCACCCGTTCACTATCTACTTGATTGACCTCAACTTCATCTGGACTGTCTACCAAACTTTTAGCTACGAATTCTACAAACTCTTTCATGGTCCATCCTCCGTGGGTTAATGAATCTTCCTGATCATTCGAAAGGAATTTTTTTAGCCTATTTAGAATCTTCGGTCTCCACGTTCTCAGTAGGTTCTGCTACCGGTTCTTTTTCAACAACCTCAGCTACTTCTTCTTTTGAGGCTGCCTCTGCTTCGGCCTGTTTCTCAGCTTCCACTTCAGCTAATTTAGCAGCATCAACTGCCGCTTTTTTCTTGCCCTTTTCACTTTGGGCCAATTCCCACTTCTGCATTTCTTTGTTGATCGTTGCTTCATCGGCGTTACGACTCAGTAGTTCATACTTGAGTGTCAATCCGCGACCGCGTAATAAGCTAAATACTGTATCACTTGGTGTTGCGCCTTCATCCATCCAATGGAAAAGACGTTCTTCATTGATCACCAGTTCTGCAGGATCAGTAATCGGGTTATAATGCCCGATTTTCTCAATTGAGCGCCCGTCACGAGGGGCGCGAGAATCTGCAACAACAATACGATAGAAGGGCTGTTTCTTTTTTCCCAACCGCTTCAGTCTGATTTTGACAGCCAAAAGGTGTCCTCCTTAAAATCCCATAGGCAAGTTTTTCATCAACTGCCTTTTATTCATTTTTCCAAATTTCTTCATCATCTTACGCATTGACTGGAATTGTTTTATCAACTGGTTCACATCCTGAACCTTCGTTCCAGACCCACTGGCAATTCGTTTACGCCGACTGCCATTTAATATCTGAGGCTTGCGCCTTTCGACAAGGGTCATAGAGTTAATGATTGCTTCAATCCTAGTCAACCTTTTTTCATCAATATCAGCATTTTTAATTCCCTTCATTCCAGGAATCATACCCATAAGATCACCCAGTGGCCCCATGGATTTGAGCTGTTGTAACTGCTGCTTAAAATCCTCCAGATCGAAGGTACTCTTAAGCATTTTTTCTTCCAGTTTCGCGGCATCTTCAACATTGATATCCTGTTGGGCTTTTTCCACCAGAGAAACGATATCACCCATCCCCAATATCCGACCAGCCATACGGTCGGGATGGAAGATCTCCAGTTTATCCAGATGTTCACCAACACCAACATACTTGATGGGTTTACCTGTTACTTCGCGTACAGACAGCGCTGCACCACCTCGGGCATCACCATCCAGTTTAGTGAGGATCACACCTGTGAGATCAACTGTTTCAGCAAAAGTACCCGCTGCATTTACTGCATCCTGTCCGGTCATGGCATCTGCCACAAACAAGGTCTCAGCTGGTTTCAAGGCCCGTTGAAGCTGTCCGATCTCATCCATCATATCGGTATCAATATGAAGTCGACCAGCAGTATCAACGATCACCACATTAGCAGCATAGCGAGCAGATTCTCTGATAGCAGATCGAGCGATCTGGATTACATCCTGATTGCCTTCCTCGGCGTACACCGGAATATCCAATTGTTTACCCAGTACTTGCAGCTGGGTTATGGCTGCAGGCCGATAAACATCACAAGCAACTAGAAGTGATTGCCTACCAGTCTTGCGCAAATTGCGGGCAAGTTTGGCGGCAGTTGTGGTTTTACCTGAACCCTGAAGACCCACCAAGAGGATAATGGCGGGACTACCGGAAAGCTCAAGTTCTGCAGTTCGTCCTCCGAGCAGGGCAATTAGCTCTTCATGGATGATCTTAATGATCTGTTGCCCCGGCGTGATAGAACGCAGGACCTCTGAGCCAAGTGCTTTTTCCTTTACGGTGTTGATGAAGGTTCTGACAACCTTGTAATTGACATCAGCTTCCAGCAGTGCCCGACGAACTTCTCGCATAGCCTCTGAAATATTGTCTTCAGATAACTTGCCATGACCGCGCAGTTTCTTAAAAACATTTTCCAGATTTTGTGATAGTTGTTCTAGCATTTCTCCTGCTTTCAAATTCGTCAATCAGTACTCTATGCAAACCCATAAATATCTATACTTTAATTAGTTCGATATGTGGGCCTGTCATAAAGCGCGGGGAAGATAGCCGACCGACCAGGGGTGAGCAATGAGTTTATATGTTAACTACAGGTCCCTATTGCGTTGTTTGTAGAGCCGCAATGCATTGCGGCTCTACGTCATAAAACAAATTTTCATCGACTCTATATCTGCCCTTTAACAGCCATTCTGAAAAATATTCAATTCTCATGGCATATATTTTGTACTAGCGGTTTCCATTCAAAATGAACACCTTGACAAGTGCTCTATTAGAACGTACATAAACCACTTGAAAATAGGGTAAAATCTCTGAAGGTTCGTTCTCATGAACCCCTCAGATCTAAGGTGATAAAAATCCAATACGGAGACACAATCTTATGGGAGTGTTTAAACTTAAAAAGGGCTATGACATACCGCTCCAGGGTTCTGCTGAACGGCGTGTTAAAAAAGTCCCAAAAACCAAGGCCATAGCTGTCCAGCCCATCGACTTTCGCGGGATGCGTCCCGGGATGAAAGTTGAACCAGGCGATGCAGTTAAGCGCGGGTCGATCCTATTTGTCGACAAACAAAAACCTGAGATTCTGTTTCGTTCTCCAGCGGCCGGCACTGTCCGTGAGATTGTTCGCGGCGAACGACGGGTGATTCAACGGGTTATCATTGATGTTGGTGCCGACTCATCCGAAAGCTTTGATAGTATTAATAAAGCTCAGATCGGTAAACTATCAGCTGCGAAAGCCAAAGAGCTCCTCCTCAATAGTGGACTCTGGCCAACCCTGCGCCAGCGCCCCTTCGACCGCATTGCTGATTTCACAAAAACGCCCCGGGCTATTTTCATTTCTGCAGTGGATTCTGCGCCACTACAAGCCGAAACAGACATACTACTGGAAGGTCGGGAAGTAGATTTCCAACTGGGAATTGACCTGCTTGCCAAACTGACAGATGGTAAAATTCACTTATCAGTATCGGCCAGCACTGAAACTTTCTTTTCGAAGATCACTGGTGTTGAGACCCATCAATTCTCAGGACCTCATCCGGCAGGAAATGTTGGGATACAAGTCCATCATATCGATCGACTCCTGGCTGGACAAATCATCTGGTACATTTCTCCCAGGCATGTAGCTCAGATCGGTAGTTTCCTGTCCAAAGGTGAATACCCTGCCGCCAAGACCTATGCCTTGACCGGCTCTGAGCTGACCGATCGTCATTATGTCAAGGCCATCGAAGGTGCGCTGGTCAGTGATCTGGTGAATACACCTATTGCAGCTGACAAACAACGCGTTATTTCTGGAAATGTCCTGACCGGTCAACAGACTCGGGCTGATGGGTTTGTCGGTTTTTACGATGACATGCTGACTGTGATCCCGGAGCTCACGGGACGACGCTTTATGGCTTGGGTTCAGTTGGGCTTCAAAGCCAGTAGTTTCTGGCGGATGTATTTCTCAAAACTCACTCCTGGAAAAAAGCAAGCCCCTACAACTGATCTGAACGGCGGGGAACGAGCTTTTGTCTCAACTGGAGAATATGAAAAAGTCGTACCCATGGATGTATTACCTGTCCATCTCTGTAAAGCCATCCTCATCGAGGATATTGAACTGATGGAACAACTGGGCATCTATGAAGTCGCCCCGGAGGACCTGGCCTTGTGTAGTTATATCTGTCCCTCAAAGATCGAATTCGGTGATATCATCGAAAAGGGCATGCAAACCATGGAAAAGGAGGGCTGATCCAGATGAAATTTCTTGAACGCTTTCTGAATAACATGGACAAAACGCTCAGCGAAGGTCCTTTTAAGATCTTCCACCCCATGTTTGGTGCCATCAACACCATGCTCTTCACTCCTGGACAAGGAACAACTACGGGACCACATATTCGTGATGCCATAGACATGAAACGTTTTATGGGAATCGTGATCTTTGCCCTGATCCCCAGTATCATGGTCGGCTCATACAATGTGGGTGCCCAGGCCGGAGTTGAGGGTCTAGTTGCTGCCTTCATGTTTGGCTTTCTGAAGCTCCTGCCCATTATCGTAGTGACTTATGCAGTGGGCCTGAGTTGGGAAATGATCTTTGGCTATATCAATGGACACGAAATTTATGAAGGATTCCTGGTAACTGGAATCCTGCTGCCTTTGACCCTGCCCCCTACTATTCCTTTATGGCAGGTGGCTGTGGCGGTTTCATTTGGTACGGTCATCGGTAAAGAGGTCTTTGGCGGTACGGGTATGAATTTATTGAACCCGGCTCTGACAGCCCGGGCCTTCCTGTTCTTCACCTATCCTGGTGATATCTCAGGCGACAGTGTCTGGGTTGCTCTGGATGGTTTTACCGGAGCTACTCCCCTGGCAGCTGCTGCTGCATCCACCGGTTCAGCTGTTGAAGCACTTAACTCAGCCGGATTCACTCTTAATCAGATGTTCTTCGGATTCACCCCTGGAAGTGTGGGTGAAACATCCACCATTGCCATCCTCATTGGTGCAGTCATTCTCCTGGTTACCGGGGTGGCGAGCTGGCGGATCATGCTGGCCACAGTGCTGGGAGCCTATGGCATGGGTCTTATTGTCCAATTCTTCGGTGGTGAAATCGCCGGGGGCATGCGTACCCTGCCAGCTCATTATCACCTGGTCATGGGTGGTTTCATGTTTGGAGCGGTATTTATGACCACTGACCCGGTCTCAGCTGCCGGAACAAATGTCGGCAAGTGGATCTATGGTATCCTCATCGGTGTCATGGTGATCCTTATCAGAGTATTTAACCCGGCCTATCCGGAAGGCATGATGCTGGCCATTCTGTTTGGAAATGTTTTCTCACCCCTGATCGACCACTTTGTGGTGCAGGCCAATATTAAAAGGAGGCTGAATTATGGCAAGTAAGCCTCGTATTACAAAAGCCTATACTTTGGGTTTTGCTGCAGCCGTCACCATGGTATGCAGTGTGTTGCTGGCTTCTGCTGCAACATTGCTCAAAGATCGGCAGGAACAGAATGTTCAACTTGATATCAAATGTAACATCCTGACCGTCTTGGGATTGACGGAAAGTAAAGCTGTTGAAGCTGAAAAAATATTTTCCTTATATAATGATAATGTGAAAACCTTTGTGGTGGATCTGGATGGCAAGCGGCTAACTGGTCGTAAAGCTGAAGACATCGACCCCAAAGTTGAGCCGGATCTGCTTCCGGTCTATGCCAGAAAAGATGGTGATAAGATCACGGCTTATTGTGTTCCCACTCAGGGAAAAGCACTCTGGTCAACAGTCAAGGGATACATCGCCCTTGAAAGCGATCTTAACACAGTGAAGGGAATTACCTTTTATAGTCATGGTGAAACTCCTGGACTGGGGGGTGAGATCGATAAGGAGTGGTTTACAGAAGCCTTTAAGGGCAAAACCATCCTTAATGAGTCTGGAGAGATCGTATCCGTCACCATCGTCAAAGGGAAAATGCGCGAGGATGAACAAAATCCTGAGCATAAGGTTGACGGAATCAGTGGAGCCACTTTGACTACCAAGGGTTTGAATCAATTCATCAAAGCAACATTGGATAAATATGAACCTTACTTCAAAACAGTTCGAGGGGAGGCATCATGAGTATCTTAAGTAAGAGAGACATGGGCATCCTTAAAGATCCACTCATGGATAATAATCCCATTGCCACACAGGTGCTGGGCATTTGTTCAGCACTGGCGGTCACGGTTCAACTGCAGACGGCTATTGTGATGTCCATTGCTGTTATTTCGGTACTAGCCTTCTCAAATGTCTTGATCTCAACGATCAGAAATAAAGTACCTTCAAATATCAGGATCATTATCGAACTGGCCATTATTGCCACTCTGGTAATTCTGGTGGATCAGGTATTGAAGGCTTTCCTGTACGACATCAGCAAGCAGTTAAGTGTGTTTGTCGGTTTGATCATCACCAACTGTATTGTGCTGGGACGGGCTGAGGCTTTTGCGCTACAGAACAAACCCTGGCCAAGTTTCCTGGATGGTATTGGAAATGGACTGGGCTATAGTATGATCCTAATAGTTGTGGCATTTGGCCGTGAACTTCTTGGCTCTGGCACCCTCTTTGGTTTTCAGGTCATTCCGGATGCGGCCTATGCTGCTGGATATCAAAATATGGGACTCATGGTATTGGCTCCGGGAGCGTTTATCCTCCTGGGTCTGATCATCTGGGTTCAACGTACCCTCACCGGTACGGTAGCGGATTAGGAGGTTGATGATGGAAAATCTAATTAGCCTGTTTGTTGAATCCGTTTTTGTTAACAATATCCTGCTGGCCTATTTCCTGGGCATGTGTTCTTTCCTCGCTGTATCAAAGCGCGTGGATACTGCCATTGGATTAGGTCTTGCTGTCATCTTTGTGGAGGTAATAACGGTCCCGGTCAACTGGGCTTTGAATCACTACCTGCTGGCTCCCGGAGCTCTGGCTTGGGCGGGTCTGCCGGATGTGGATCTGAGTTTTCTGGGCTTTATCTCCTACATTGCTGTTATTGCTGCCCTGGTGCAGTTGGTTGAAATGATCATTGATCGTTACAGTCCTGCTTTGTACAGTGCCCTGGGTATCTTTTTGCCGCTTATTGCTGTGAATTGTGCCATCCTGGGTGCTTCACTCTTTATGGTGGAGCGGGAGTACACTTTTGCTGAATCAGCTGTATTTGGTTTGGGCTCTGGTGTAGGCTTTGCACTGGCCATCGCTGCCATGGCGGCCATCCGCGAAAAACTGCGCTATTCGCATATCCCTGAAGGTCTGCGCGGTTTAGG
>JAYEKW010000197.1 GCA_034716895.1 Candidatus Neomarinimicrobiota bacterium | reverse complement strand
TTGTATCGGTGTGACTGATCACAGCATGTCCGGCAACTTCAAGGACATGAAGTATTAGATCGTCGTAGTTCACATCGCTGGTGCTTATTGCTACAGTGAAGGCTGTATGTTCATCGATTGTTTGATCAGCAATTGCAGCGATCTCCGGTGCCCGATTCTCCAGGTAAAGCGATTCGCTCACATCCACATAATCCGCGCTGGTAATATCATCATCCCCGACGGTACCCGAATTGTCGGTTCCCGTTGCGTAAGTAGGTGGATCACCAGCATCTTCAAAATTAAAGAGGGCAATGGTATGGGCATCCTCGGTATACGGCACATCGCCATTGTTGGTTTGTTGATCGCTGAGTGCGCGTGTGTTATTTGATATTCTGACTTCATCAATGATGGCTCCGCTAAGCTGGCGACTATAGCTGCCCCAGTAGCGACCCCCAATATTTAATGATTTCACACTTGCTGAAAGAGACCAGCCGCTATCCGTGTCAGAATCCACCTCAGTTTCATCCACAAAGAGCCGGGCGGTGGATCCATCATAATTGACCGCAACATGATGCCATTGACCCAGTGACATGGTTTTCTCCGTATGCGTATCGGAACGAAGGCTTCGCCCCAGGTTATCAGAAGCATCCCGAGTGACAAAGCGGATTGCATAATCACCACTTGGTGAATCGGTGTCCTCGATGAGGTAGAACGAAAATACGGTGCGACGATCCATGATACATTCAAAGTCAGAACTATTGTAGCTATTGACCTTGATCCAGGCTTCCAGGGTCCAGGTTGAGCTTAGGTCGAGACTGTTGTTGCTGTCATCATTGAGATAAAATGATTCACCCCCATCCAAGCTCAGACCATACTGATTCTGCGCCAGAACCGTGCTGGCAATCATGAGGGATAATATGATGAGCAGATTTTTCATTGTGTTATGTTTAATTTTCTATCCGCAGATTACACAGATATTCGCAGATTATAAGCAATGCCCCTATACTCTATACCCCTCTGCGCCATATCCCAAATTCCATTTTCAATTTTCAATTTTCAATTTTCAATTTTCAATCAAAAAAGGGTCTGCCACAAAATGAATCCAAATGACAAACCCCTATATCTAACCCATGGTGGGCAAGGTTTAGTTCAGTTTCACCACTTTTTGAGTGATGGAATTCCGGGCGGACTGCAGGTTAATGAAATAGATTCCTGCCGGCAGGTCTGCTGCGATCCAGCTCACACTCTGATCACCGGCACTGAAGGTCTGTTGTTCAGTAATGGTGGCGACCTTTTGTCCCCGTGAATTGAAAACCGCAATGCTCAGCTCGGTCTGCTCCTGCAGACTAAAATTGATGTTGGCACTGGGGTTAAATGGATTCGGATAAACAGCAGTCAGGGTAAGCGCAGTCGGCTTCAGATTCTTATCAGGTTGGACATAGGTTACATCGAGCGCTTTATGACTGGTTTTTTGTCCCTGATAATCCACATCTGTGAGGGTGTAATGATAAGTATACCCAGGTTTTACTTGCGTATCGGTCCAACTGTACTGACTGGTTTCAGCTGTAGAACCGGCACCTTCCAGAGCAGGATTCTTGAGGTAGCTGGTCATGACTTTGGCTTGCTGTGAATCACCCTCACGACGTTCAATGGCATAACCCAGATTCTCAAACTCAGAGGTGGTTTCCCAGGTTAGGGTGATGCCTTTATAAGTGGATTTTCCGGTGAAATAGGTCAGTTCTACTGGGAGAGAAAGATCGCCATATGAGACATAATTATTTGAGTCGAAGTCTGGATCATCACCTGTAGAGCCAGTTAAACCATTTCCTGAAATATATGTTGGCGGTGCTGCGGAATCATCAAAATGCATTAGGAGAACTGTATTTGCATCGGATGTATAGGCAGCATCACTAGTACTAGTGTTATGTTAATCATATAATGACGGATATAACCGTTTCAATTTAATCCTGGCTTTCCCATTGGTAAACTGCCAATTGATCGTCGCTTTTTTGGAGTTTCTTTCCCGAGTCCATGCTCTTA
>JAYEKW010000196.1 GCA_034716895.1 Candidatus Neomarinimicrobiota bacterium | reverse complement strand
ATTGCATAACCTGTTGTTATTATACTCACTAGCACCGAGTTTCAACAATGTAGATTTAAAGGTTCAGGATGCAACTTGTCATATTTCTATCTTAATTATCACAGTATATAACAACTAATTTCTCAGTGATCACCAGTAATGCCACATGAGTCCATCTCCGGATACCAATTCAACATTTTGATGGAAATATCAATTCATCTCCCTATGCGTGATAAACTTTTCATTTTCTGGATATAGCGAATATGTTTTTTTAGCAAGAGAGAAGAAATTTTGGGTTTCCATAAGTTTGATGGCCTCGCAAAAAGTCCCTCTCGCGCGCAGAGCCGCAAAGTGTTGATTATTATAAACATACGCCATATTTCCATAACCTATTAAAATTATTGTAGTTAAGTCGATATTCATGTTTTTTCAAATACTTTTTGCGGTTTCGTCAAATTTATAAAGGGCAATATTTGATTTTTAATAAACACTATTGTTATTGAGACCTATTCGCATATATTCACATCACGGACTACACTGCTGAATCAAAGAAACTGGAGAAACAGAGTTATGAAACTGAACAACAAACCATTTATCGGTATTTTAGCTTTTATAGTTGTTCTGTTTACTATGCCCCTGGGCCATGCTGTGATGATCTTAATTGAAAAAATATTTGGACCATCCGGACAATTCCCCGGGGCAACCGTGCTTGGAATCGTCGGTGCTGTCCTGCTTTGGATGGGCGCCCGAAATCAAGACGAGACTCCGGCAACCTGGTACGGCTTTTTTGGTGGACTGCTTCTATGGACAGGTTGGGTAGAATTCTCATTTGTCTGGTCAGCTCAACACCTTGGAATAGCCCCCCTTTTGGAAAATGGTGAAATCGTTACGAAACCAGAATATCTGATGATGCCATCCTCCCTGGGACTTTTATTAGCTTCCATGCTATACTTCCTGTTTAACGGACAAACACGCTGTCATTTCTTCTCCTGGATACAGCGCAAGCTAAAACTAAATATTTCCAGAATACCTACCGGTAAACACCGAAATTTCGCCATTATTACTGCAATGGAAACCCTTTTTATACTGTGGTTCTTTTACCTCGTATTGTTACTAATCTATGACAACAGACTACTTGGTGATCGGCATCCTGTCACCTACGTGGTATTTGCCAGTTCTTTGATCTGGTCGCTTTATTTGTTTATCCGCCTAATAAAATTTAAAAAAATGGCCGCCGCCGTGCGCTATGCCATTCCCACAGTGATCATCTTTTGGAATGCTGTGGAAATATTGGGGCGTTGGGATTTCTTCAAAGAGATTTGGGTCGAACCCTTGGACTATGCACTGGAAATGGGAATAATACTGGTAGCTTTTATTATAGTAACCGCACTTACTCTATTAACACCAGAAGCAACTGAGTCAGCTTAGCCCATACATTTCATGAAGCAGCACAATCTGACTTGTTCCTCACGGTTTTAATTTTTGACTGCGTTGTTCGGAGTAAACTGAGGGGATTAAGCGCATTACAAAACTCTTCACCCAATTAGCATTACAAAAAAGGCTCCACCATACAGGCCAGGGATGAGGTACAGCAACATGCTCCGCCACCCTTCAGTGTCAACAAGTTCTGCGATCAATTTGCGGACGACAAGCAATCTCAACCCAATTGCAATCCCCATGATCATCAGGGAAATTACTGTGATCACCCACCCGGATTTCAGGAAAACTGGAGCCTTTCGCTTTAGCCCAATTTTGGCAGCCAGAAAGGTTATCAATTCCAGGGGACATATCGTGCACCAGACTCGGCCAAGGAATACTGCTGAAAGAATAATCATCGGCCACCAATGACCAGACGGTTATATCATGCTTAACGTGACACTAGCTTGATTTGGTCATCATACAGACGGCGTGAATAGCCAGAGAAGGTCTTGCCATCAGAACCCATGAGGGGGAAGACATAGACCGGTTTGAGAACGGCC
Source organism: Candidatus Neomarinimicrobiota bacterium (assembly GCA_034716895.1). NCBI lineage: Bacteria > Pseudomonadati > Fidelibacterota > Fidelibacterota bacterium. The sequence continues at coordinate 26,638 of JAYEKW010000196.1, read as the reverse complement.
TGCCACTCATCATTCGCCTGAATTATATCGATCTCCAAGTGCCCATAATGCTTACCCCCATCGATGAGAACATTGTCTTTCCATACTTCGGGGGAATCATGGTGAGCCAGGAATTTTTGATAGGGATTAGTAAGCCCTTCAATGGGAGCCCGTAATCCATCGCCCCCAATACCCACGTCATAAAACTGAATCGTATGCTTTCTGGCATGTCCACTTCGTTCTATTTCCACACCAGATAACTCGGATCGTTCCCACATCTCATCATGACCATTGAAAACTGCATCTACACCATACTCCATAAACAGCGGAGTCAGAATCCTGGTTGCATTGCCCGATTGCTTATCGAGCTGCTTACCTGCACCAGGTGCCCATCCATGAGGACCACTTGAATAGGGGGCATGATGAAACACCACAAAGGTAAATATGCTCTCCCGTTGTGCCTTTTTTAACTGAATTTCAAGCCATCTATATTGACGTGAGTGAGGACCAAAATCTGGAGCATTTCCGCCTCCCCTATCATTTTCACCAAGTAAAAAGAAATTGGTGTCATCCTCTGATTTACCTGGGGTATTATTACAGAGATCAACAACGATCAACGTTGCTGGCCCATATTTCAAACTGTAGTAGCGGCCAGCCTGTTCTATATTGATCACATCATTTGAAGGATATTCAAAATAGCTCAAATATTTATTGGCTGCTCGCTCGGATCCAGGCTGGTTATAGCGGTCTAGATTATTTCCCTCATAATATTCATGATTGCCCATGGCTGCGAGAATTGGCACTTGACTGGCCAGACTGAGACTACTGATCCGGTTGGTGTTATGTCTCCAGAATTCATCCCAATCCCTTTGTTCTCCTCCATGCTGAACCAAATCCCCGGCAATCAGGATCAGATCCGGGTGCCGGGATCTAATCACCTCAAGGTTGTTAGCATAACCCTGCGTTTGATCAATCAAATATCTTCGTTTCCTGTTGCTGTTTGGATCACTCCAAAGCGCATATTTTCCAGTAGATTCTGGCTCTGTTTCACTGTCTGCATAAATGATAAACCGAACTGATGTATCAGCGGCTGGTGCTGTTTTAAAAAAAGAGCTAAAGCTACTATTACCCTGCGTGACCGTATACGCATAATTGGTGGAAGGTTTTAGTTTTTCAAGCCGTATTCGGTGACTAAAGGGAGTTGAGGGGGCCTGTCCTTTGAAAAAGGTGGTGCCTTCCCAGGTTGAATATTTCAGGGCTTTTGCTAAGATCGGCTGAGAATGTTTTACATTCTGAGTTTTTATGGTCTGTTCAGCATACATCAACTTCCCAGGCGTATTTGTCTCTGAAAACCAGAGGATAGTCATAGCCGTTGAGCTGGGGTTCTGCAGATAGGGATAAACTCTAAAATTATCTTGGGCAAGGGTTACTCCCGAGATAATAAAGATAAATGGCAAAAGCCAAGGGCTTGATGACCTTTTCATAAACACATGCTTTCCAAACGGTAACTGTAATTTCATTCAGTACAATGTATATACACATGTATGAGGTGCAACTCGTGTTTGCATATCAAGATTGACGATCCAGTAAAAAACTAATTCGATGGCTAAGCAAAGATTTTGTCCTACAAGGAGTCGTGTTTTTTCAAGGATGCAGACATACATGTGGTATGTCAAAGTCTTGAAAAAATGCGAGGACGCGGTAGGTCGGACTTTTTGCGACGCCATCAAAATTAATGTGTCAGGGGTACAGTGGTAAGGATGAATGAGTGTCCGCCTCTAAACTCTTTTTCTACAACGAAGCAAACGAAATTCACGAAAGATATTAATGCTTTTTCGTTGTATTCGTCAAACTCGTTATGGAAAACTGTAGGAGTATCTGTTTAAGACCTAATTTATGGACAGACACTAATTTTTTAAATTTTCTCCCAGATTATCGTTCTCCAAAAGAAATATTTTGACCCAACCACTTCAATTTCATTTTCTCTGACTTCAGTTACTTTCAGATTGAAGATCAGACCTTTTTCTGGACCATACATTGATCCATTAATCCATTGATTCTCGGATTTATCATACCTTAAGTTTTTGATGATAACTTCCCCCAGAAGTGGCTCACCTTGTAACGCTTTATCAGGATTGTTAATATCCTTTTGGTGTTCTAGATCCAAATCACCCAAACCAATAATTTTACCGAAGTACTTATCTTCTATTTTAAATATTTCAACATCCAACTGATTCGGTAGTCGATATTTCCCGATGATATCATCAGCCTTTTGGGCCAGGACAAATGATGTGAGTAACAGAACTACGATTACGCTAATTATTCGTTTGGTCATATTTTTATATTTTCTCTATTCTGAAGAATTTAAGATGACATGTAGATTTCGTCTTCGCGAACGAACTACGTGAGTGCGACAATCTATAAGATGAGCTTGCCACGTCGTTTCACTTCTCAAAGACGTTAGTGGTAATGTCTTCGAGATAAAGGATATACCGTGTATTTTGAAGTTCAACTGGTATTAAACAAAGTATTTTTTAAGTAATACGAGAGATATATCCGATAAAGACTGGTCTTCTGAAGTGTGTCCTTGCGATCTATATCGAGATAGCTTACGGTTCTACTGGCTACTAGATATTCGAGTCCAATACCATACTTATTATTCACTTTTACCTGACCTCCCATAGTCAATAAGTTGATATTCTCATACCCTTCCACATGGGTATCCTCCATGGCATAGATAAAATATCGTTTAAGTCGTATATACGCCTGTCCTCGATCTGCCCACATCAGTCTGCCCATAAATTTTGCACTGAACCCTTGACCAAAATGGTAATCACGCACTTCAAGGTCGTCGCTAATATCACCAGCACTTCCCATAAAGATAAATGACCCATTTACGTGGGTACCCAGTTTTATAGATGGTGTCAGCGAATATACATGTATCAGGCCAGGACCAACACTGGAACTGGACACTTTATAATCATCTTGATTCATAAAATCATAATTTTGAAAGACTGCCACAACCAGATTTGATTTATCCGAATGTTTCGTATAGAGTTTTGCCAACATACCACTGGCATAAATCTCACCGATATAATCACGACGACTAAAATTCAGAATGGTCACAAAATTAAAATTATCAAACGGTTTAAAGTTCTTTGGTCTGGCAAGTGGGTTACCATAAACCATACTGAACCGAACAAATCGTCTTGGGTTGCTGTTCCCAGTTCCAGATTCTCCTTTGTAACCCGGTCCGCCCCCATATGAGATGCTTGATAACAAGCTCGTAGGCGCCAGGTTGTATTGTTGATGAATTGACTCACCCATTACTAATCGATTGAAACCATATCCCAGAGGATTAATCAATCCAGTTAATACTTGACGCGACACAGATTTTTTAGCCCCAGGTCCCAGAGTCAGTACAGATAAGCGGTGAATTATTTCACCAAAAGCTACGCCGCTCATGGGGGTCGTAATCATATCGTTGATAGAAGGACTTTCGTTCTCCATCCCCACTTCCCAGATCAGGCTTGCTAGGGTTGGATAGGCTAGAGATTGCCAATAACTAAGTCCCTGTGCACGGGCTGCTGTGTATACCAAAGCCCCTTGAGTTGGATGACCGACCTGATTTACATCAAAACCATCTTCGTCCCAGACCCAACCGGTTTCAATATTAGTTTGGAGTGTGTTTATGCTGATATCGGCCCAATACTGATCCAGAACATACCAATTGACGGCCCAAATAAATACTGGCTGTCCCATGGAATGAAGTAAGGCGTTTCTGTGCGGGTGCGCTACGAAGACACTATCGCTTGGTTGAAACTGACCCATGATAGGTAGAACACAGATCAAGATTATAATCACTCGTTTCCACAAATATCTCATAAGGTAAGTCCTATCTGAGTCCATGATGTCCCCTTGAAACCTTCCAGCTCAGAAAAAGACCAGCCTACACTGAGTTTACCTACAATTGTAAAATAGTTAACTGATATATCGACAGAGGAAAGTCCACTGTCTGTGTATTGGTCTATACCACTCCACACTGGATTATTAAACCGTGAGTGTCCCATCTTGATTTCTCCTCGTATGTCATCTCTGAATAAGGCATGGGATAGCTCCAGGGATAAGTTCAATACTTCCTCAGCCCATAAATACATAAAATATTTTTCAGCGAGAGCTTTCGGGCTGGCAACCTTCCCCATAGAAAAGATGGGTAGAATCGTATCTCCTGTATAGTAGTCAAGAGCAACTGTGCTCGACCAACCCAACCCTGTTTTTCCTCCTATTTCGCTCCAAAAGTGATTCTGATTCGCGATAACCGCATCTTGCCAAATCCAATCACTTTGAAAACCATACTTCCACCCCTCAACACTGGGGAGGTCTCGTTTAAAATGGTCTTCCTTATAGACCACCCTCATAAAGGGCATTGGTTTATCATATTGATCGACAAATCTGAAATCTGGGTTAACACCAAGAATTTGACCCGGATCGTCACTACGGATACCACCAAAAAGAAGTAACTGTCTGTCCCACCCCCCAATAGCAGTCGAGTGGATGCTCAATTCATGCGAGTGAATCCTGTCAGAAAGTGGAATGGAACCTGGTAAATCATAATTATGATAACTGGTTTTAGCTTCAATTGCAGGCCTAATTGAGAAGGGTAAACGTGCCCCCGTTTTGTGATACGAAACAGGATAAACAGCGAATTGAAGACCACCTGAAACATTTCCAAAGGTCGCATCAAGTTGCAATAGCCCACCAAAGCGAGATACTGGCATATCAGTTCGGGTGAATAGGGTTAAACCTCCCGTACTACTTATTTTTACACGACCACGGGTACGAACATCTGGCTTTTCAATAAGGGTAAGCACAACCGCATTCGTTTCCTGATCCAGCGAAGGGATAACGGCTTGATAGATATCAGTTGCATAAACTTCATCAATAAGATCGTCTAGTTTTTGATGATCAAACCTAACAGTTTGGGGAAGTTTTAATTTCCGGCGAATCATCTCAGGGTCAAAATCTGCCCCTTCTGATTTTAAAACAAGTTTTAACGATTTTCCATCCAGGGCTTTCCGGTGGGTATCACGGGATTTGAGCTCTCTTTTTTCAAAGCCTTGTTGTTCAAGAAGTCGGGTTAACTCTTTTGCTGCTTCAACTCCAGCGAGATACCCAGCCTGCATAAGTGTTTCACCTGCAGGAAAATCCAGGACATGATGACCTCCTGTTGGAACCCTAAAAAAATAATCCCACCCACGAACATCAGTCGAATCACCACTGGCCAGGATACGTGAATTAATTTCTTCGAACATCCCACCAATACCTTGAATTTCAGCACCATGATCCGGGGCATCCTCAGCACTTACTGCAATAATAAAATCAGGGTTTTCCTGTTCAGCTATTTCAACCGGCAATTTTACATAAACGCCACCATCTACTAGGACCTGCCCGTTTTGCTGTATCGGTGAGTAAATGAGAGGAATTGACATGGAGGGTCGCAAAGCATTTGCTATGGGGCCTGAGGAAAAAACATAGGGCGCTTGTTTTCTTAGGTCCGATGCAACTGTACGAAAGGGCACATACAGAGAATCAAAATTCCAATTAGCCTGATAATCAGCAGCGGCAGTTAATAGGAAGAGCTCCTTCCAGATAAGCTTATCATCCAGTAACCCTGCAGAGCCAACAATTTGTCGATTTGAAACGCCTAGGGATAAGTTCCCAAGATAGAGTTCATCGCGTTCCCAAATCGGTAAATCAGATCTTTTAGGTCTTCCAATAAATAGATGTTCAATTGTTCCATTCCGTACCATTTCCTCCATTTCAGAAACAGTTACGCCAGCTGCATAGAGCCCACCAACCAGGGCGCCGGCACTACTCCCAACGATGAGATCAATGGGAATATTATATTCTTCAAAAGCTTTAAAAACACCGATATGCGCCATGCCTTGCGCGCCGCCCCCGCTGAGCACCAAAGCAACTTTTTTTTGGGCATAGAGCTGACCCCCAAATATGTTGCCAATAACAACCATTATGGCAAATATATACTGCATCCTTGTATTCATTTTAGCCCAATATTTTCTGTCTAATTTTTTGAACCAGCATCTTGCCCATTCGATTTTTAAGACGGTCCGGGTTGTTGATATTCTTACGAACGGAATCGAACCCCATGAACGGCGTTCTCACAATCTTATTTAGCAGGAAGTAGGCATTAAACTTATGGAAGTTTCTCCTCAGCAGGACATCCTTTGAGCTTCTATTGCTATAGGGAATCAGTATGGATTTCAATTTGTCCACACTTGTGGATTTGATCAAGTAGGCAAAATGCCCGGAGTTTACACTTTTTCCCTGGGTTTTCCTGGGGCGCCCTATAAACTCATTCACCGGAGAGCAGTCCAATTTATGCCAACCAAGCCAAAGCATATCCCAGTCTTCAGGAAGCATATCAGGTGATAGCTCTTTAAATTTGTTTGCGAAACCCTTTTTAATTACGGCGTCATCTTCAAAAACAAGTCCCACATTACATTCCGGATTTTCAGCGATTTTTTCCCACACATGGACATGACTAAGCAGGGTTCCCAGGCTTCCTGCCAATTTTAATTTAAAATCATCTGCAAGATATCCCCGACTGAGATAATCATCAATATCGACATCTAATCCGTAAATTGCCGGAAACCATTTTACATCCAGATTAGCACGACGGGCATATTTATAAAAATAATCACGCCTTTTAGGGCTACGTTCAAGACTGATTACATAAGCTTTATCGTAATGCATGCTTTTAAAGCGTCGACTGCTGGTAATTCACCATCAACTAGACCTTTTTTACTCCTCTTCCCTAAATTTAGAATAATCATATGCTTGACACCTTCGCAAAAAGTCCCTCTCGCTCGCGCAGAGCGTTGCATTGAGCCCTTCGGCTAAGCTCAGGAGCCACCTGTCGAAATGACGCAAAATGTTGATATACATGGATTTAGGGCACATTTCATGAATTCTCAGATACTTTTTGCGGTTTCGTCACATTTGAATCTTCCTCTATGCTAAAGCGCATATTCGTTGATAGATTGAACGGATTGGGGAATACATCAAATTTGTTAACAAAGGGCGACACTGGCTCTTCTTCATTCCTCGGAGCTACAGGTTTGGCTGTCAAACCCATTACGGAGACAATCGAACTCATCCCAGAAAGAAGTTCAAATTTATTCTTTGCAATTATGTGATAGTCAAGATCATCAATAGGCATTGATGTGTTGGTGTGGATGTCGATAAAAGAGGGGAACCTAGTCTGTGATACTCGTCCTTGTTCCCACCATGATCCACCATTTTTTCTAATATATACAATATACTCATCGATGTTTGGTTCAGTATTTCGCGCCCAGGTAATTTTAGGGTGATCTGAAACTATGGAAAGTTGTCCATTTGATGGGGCATTGGGAGCAGCAGGGCTCCCAAACATTACAGAATCAGAAAAGAATGACAGCAGGCCAGCATTTGAGGCGGCAACTTTGTAAAAAGCTGCTTCATAAGTCCCTAAGGTCAAAGATCCATCAATAAACATGGTTGATAATTTTGAAGATTGACCTATCTCAGTATAAGAAGTGGCTGGCGGCGAATCCGTAATGCACCTATAAATCTTGTATTGATTCCAATAGTCGTCGGAAGGCGTATGATGTTGCCAGTCTAAAGCTGCACCTCCACCAACATTAATTTCAGCCATTAGATTCAGAGGAGTATAGGGCTTAAATTTGGATGTTGACGGTGTCCCCATTCCTTTAAGTTCCCAAAAATTGATGGTTGAATGCGATGTGACTTCTACCCAATTTGGGGTATTAAATCCATAGGAGTTAATCCAAAATGAATTGTCATTGTAATCAAATCTCACCCAAATATCGATAGAGCTACCTGTGGGTGTGCCAAGATAATTGTAATAGCCTATCCTGTCATCCCGATAGTCTAAAAAGAGATAATACGAATCTTCCCCAGCTTCAACACTCCGCTTGTATTTTCCATACCCAAAAACATTATCTGGTGATCCACTATTGTCTTCTGAGCGAACAAAATTAAATCCATAGTCTACACTATTATTTCTTGTTGTGGAATATTCTAGGTAATCATAGTCCGTCGAAATCCAGGTAGCCTGTGCAGAATAATTTGGAATACCTCCATCACTTGCCCATACTGTACTAACAGACTCCATGATAAAAGTTGTACTTGCAGAGCTATGCAATTCATCCTTCGCGATTGGATAGAGTTCAACGGGCAACGCGAACTCGGGTGACGACTGTGCAAATATACAGCTCGAAAGAACACCCAAGAATACTCCCTTTAACAAATTCATTCCCCAATCCCCTCTTATTTAATGATAAAAAGATTCCCACTTGGATCTCTCCAAGTTGACCAAAGTGCCTTACCGTCCTCAGTGATAGCAGGTGATACTCCTAAGCCGGCATAGCTTCCGAGCGCTAGGACCCATCTGGATTGACCATTGCCCTCAAAAGCAGAAATAAAACAATCGCCGTTTGAGAGGTCTTGACTCCCCACAAAAACTACATTATTACCGTCGCAAATCAGAGGTGAGACTGTTCTACCCTCAATGGGATGTTTCCAGCGCAAAGCTCCTCGATATGTCAGTGAGTAAAGAGTATCAGTTGCAAAATAGATATTGCCATCCCAATCAATTGTCGGCTCCGTATTATCAAGAAGTCGGGTATTTTGGAATTCAAACTCCCAGAACAGAGTGCCGTTTGGATAAAGGGAAACAATTTTCCTATTTGCTGGACTTAGATGGTCACCAGGTATAAAAATAATATTCCCGCTATTATTTATTACTGGTGCTGACGAAAGAGTTTTATCACCATATACCCAACTAATTGCTTGAGCTTCTATATTGAATGCTAAAACCGAAGTCTCTATCCCTTGAATATAAAGCATGGTTCCGTCTGGAGAGAAGGTGGGTGAAGCGTCGTACCAATGCAGAAAACGCGAGTCGTGGTATTGCCAGGATATTACCCCCTGATCATTCAGACATATCAAATTATGCTCCCCGTCTATGAAATATAAATTGCCCTCTCGATCGATATTCGGACCGAGAGTCTCCATACCATAAACATCTGTACTCCAGAGTACACTGCCAGAAGGTGAAAAGGCTTTAATACTATCCCAACCCCCAACGTATATATTGCTATCAATCCCAATAATTGGCGTTGACTGGCAATCGAAGTTATATGTCCAAAATATTGTTCCATCCATCCCAATCTTATAGAAAGGGAATGGGTATTCATAACTTCCAATAAATACAGATCCTCCATAGCCGATCGAAGGTCCGGATTCAGTAATCCCAGAATGAATGATACTTTCAACAACTCCTTGACTAGGACCAGAATACTGACTCCTACCTGTCGATTGTGGGTCGCGATGCTGCATTGGCCAGGATGAATTTGCCAAGGATGGCCAAGGGATCTGGATTTGAGGGGAAATTTCCTCGTCAATTGTAAGCGTTGTAATTGATACTCTTTCTGTTGAGTCGACTTGTTCTCCTTCCACTATGAGAATTGCTCTATATCCATAGTTAGAATTAAAATCCAAAATGGTATCATAGAGAGTAGTGTCTGAATCCACTACCCGACTCGATAGTATTAAATCGGAGTCACGAAATAATTGAAAATCCCAGGGCGAAACATCCTGATCAATCGAGACCATTAACCCAACATAGCGTGGACCAATATCAAGGATGGAAACAGATATCTCTACTTCCGCATCTGGCTCGTCTTGATTCCAAAGATTACAGTGGAACAATGAAAACAGTGTGACAAGAATTATAATAAATGTTTTGCTGCGCATATTCCCTCTCACATTGCATTGAACTGGCGGAATCAGCTACAAATGCTTGTTAGTTTGCTGCCACTGTATGACGGCACTCACTGGACGGAAACTGGTGAGCGACCTTGTCAGCGGCTGCATATTTTGTTTTATCCAAATCACCAATCTTTGTGCCCTCGCTCTCGGTGGTTAACATGTTGGAATTAATTCCCAACGCATCATGCGTCAGCTGCTCTCCAGAAAGTCAGCCGGACATTGCCCTTGAAAAACAGCTGTTCTTCCATAAGCGACCAACTACTTCCCCTGAGAATCTCGCGAAGACCTCCCTGGTTCATCCAGACCTTGAAGTTTTCGAAATGTTCATCACCAGCCTGTTGTTCAATTCGGCGAACGCCCCATTTGAAGAAGCCAGCCAAAAAGGTGTGATCATCTGGGAAATCAAAATCGACCACTGAAAAGATACCCTCAGGCTTTAATAGACGCTTTACTTCTTTTAGTTCAAGGTTGATGATTTTTGTTTCTTTCTCATGAAGGGCAAACTGTGAAAGAATGAGATCGAAGGAATTATCATGAAAAGGAATATCAGTCGCATCGGCCTGTTGACATTTCCCCGGTGCTTGTTTGGCTGCTCTGTCCAGCATGGCGTCTGATAAATCTATCCCAACAGCGTTCATGTTTGCTGGTAATAATGACAACTGTTTACCGGTTCCACACCCCACGTCAAGTATCCGTTCGGGCTGATGTTTTATTGCCCAATCAACAAGGGCATTTCGAATTCTATTCAAAAACGGATTCAGCAGTAAATCGTACGCCTTTGAAGAGTGGTCGTAGTCGTCGTGGGGTGTGTTATTCGTCACAGTTTTAATTTCTGTCAAAAACTATACCTCACTTTCATGTAAACCATATCATTATCATCAAAATACCCAAACTGTCCTGGATCGTCACCATCCTCTATATCAGCATCTTTCACAAAGATATTTGCGCCAGCCAGTATCTCGAAACCATCGGCAAAATCATAAGTCAGGGTTGGACGGATGAGAGCATCACTTTTGTTCAAGCCAATATATCCAAATAATTGAGCGGTAAGCGTTTCCCTGAGAAAGGTCCGATTTGCCGAAAAAGTCATGGTATTGACGGCTTCATCCTGGACGATAGCCTCATCATAATCAATGATCACCTGCTGGATGATTTGACTACTAAAGCGAGTCGCACCAATTGAAAAATCTAGTCCTAATAGATAATGCATATAATCTTGCTCCAAAAGATCAGCAGCTAACCCCATTGCGTTGACAGCTGAGAATTGTTTCCCTTGATAATAGGCACCCTCTCCGCGTACAACCATCCCGTCCAATTCTGTACTAAAACTACCACCAGCAACACTCAACCGATGATGTTGAGGACTGAGGGTAACACCAGTGATAGCACCCATTTCAATAGTTGGCGTGACATGCATCGTTGGATCATCATCCCACATGTATCCCGCCATAACTTCATAATCCATAAATGACATGATACCGGATAGTTTCATGAAAACCTCACTGTTTTCAAGATTTGCTGCAATGACTTTCTCTGAATAATCATACGTCACAGGCATAGCAAACACGGGAGTGCGTGACCATATAGAACTTGTCTCTGGGAAGATCGTTGCAGAAAAGGCTGGGATATACACCAGTTCAAACGTTTGGTTGCCTATATATTGATTTAATTTAAGAGCGGTGATTCCCGTACGAATCTCATCGAAATCAGGTAATAAAAATTCATTTAAATCTTTTGGCGAAACGATGTCAGTAATAAAGACACCACTTCCTTTACCCCAGATAATTTGTTGTTTCCCGATCCGAATATCTGTATTGGTAAAATATATATCGAGGTACACTTCACGAAGATCAAAGTTTAAATCACTTCCTGGGGTTTGATAAATAGTGGGGTTGGCAAAGTATCTCACATTGCCACTTCCACCAGTGAATGTCAGGTCAAGTGTGTTTTGGATGATGGCATATTCCTGCTCACCCCCCGTTAATACACCGATATAGTTACGTGCGTATCCCCCGACTTCCACCTGGGCGATTAGGCTGCTCACGAACACAATAAATACTATAATATTTTTAAACATTTGTTTCTTCCTTATTCATATTGCGATGGACCATACTATTTACCCATATTCGCTTATAAGTTGGTCATAACGCTGTAGATCTATATACTTCGACTCCGCTCAGCATGACGAACGGTATCTCTTTAACTTTCAACCTTCATCTTTTAACTTTTAACTTTTAACTTTTAACTTCTAACTTCTAACTTCTAACTTCTAACTTACCTAACTCCCCGCCTCATCATTCTTTCGGTAAACATATTGTCTGCAATCGTTTTATTGATAATAACATCACTTAGTCTCATAATCGTGCTATGACCATTCTGATCATTCGCCATTTTCACTTCAGTCAATACGACGACATCACCATATTCTTCATACTTTATAAGATTGAGTTGTTTTAAGAATTCTTCATCTTCATCATAAAACTCTTTTTTGTAACCAATCCACTTGTCTTTGATGACCCAAGTCACCGTTTTCGTGTACATATACTCTTCATCAAGAGGAACGCTCTCGACGATATAGCATTCATGACCGTCAATGGTTTCTTCACCAATTAATTTATGGGTGTCTTCGGATGGGTGACGGTCACCCAGATCATCATAAGTAAAATCGGAGCCCATGAAATAGTCACTATCACTATCACTGGAGATGCGCTTGATTTTTTTAAGAGCGGGTAAATAGATCCACTGATCCTCGCTCCCATCATCAAAACTCCAATTCATAAAAGTTGTGTTTTTCACATCTTTCGGTTTCAGAAATATCATGAGTTTCTTTTCTGCATCTTTAAAATCTTTGATATACTGTTTGATCTCTCGGACACGTTGTACGCCTCTGGAGTTTTCCAGGATCATACTCATATTCGCTTCCATCGTTTTACTTACGGGACGATTGTAAGACTTTTCGATAATCTCAAGACCAGTGGGTTGCTTAGCGAAAAGGGTTCCGCTCAGGATTAATACCAGGCTGATAAGTTTTGTTAATGTTTTCATTTTATTGCTCCTTATGGATGCAACCACGGATTACACGGATTGCACGGATTTTTTAAATATGATAATATTCTCATTTATTCTTTAAAGAATTTGTTTTGCTTTCATTGCACACTTTGCTGTACAGAAAAGCTTGCGCTATTATCATGATACTTTTTCATCTTCTTTGTTGAAAATACCTGATTTAACAACCAGAAGAACCATGACAGTCAAAGTGCCAACAAAGCTAACAAACATGTTCATGGACACCAGGGTACCCAGCGCGCGGTTCGGTGGAAATACGGAGGCCAGGAGAACCAGGAAACCTGCGATAACAACAACGGCATTAAAAACGATTGCTCGCCCGGAATGATCCATGGTCTCAGAAACAGCTGTCTCCAGAGATAGACCCATGCGGCGATTCAAGCGATAGCGATCTAAAAAGTGAACGGCGTAATCAATTCCAATTCCGATTGTAATACTTGAGAGTAAGGCTGTGGTTGTATTAAGGGGGATATTGAATATCCCTAACACCCCAAACCCAATAAGCGCGGTAATGACGATTGGAAAACTTCCAACCAGTCCCACCTTGATGCTTCCAAACATAAAACTCAATAAACCGATGATTATAACGATGGAAAGCACCAGACTCATTATCTGACCTTCAAGGATCAAATCTGTAAAGATCAGGGCTTTATATCCAGAACCTGCAAAGTTTAGTTCAACACCCATCTCATTCAAGGGCACACGATAGGCTTCAATGCGGTCTAACACTTCATTGATCGCCTTGGAGTTATCACTTTTAATCTGGAAAGTTACGTTCAAGCGACGGTAATCATAGTCTGTGACCCTCCATAGATTCTCTGGATCACCTGACATTTCATATAGTAGTAGATACTGGGCGTTCAGTTCTTCATTATCCGGAATGGTGTTAAAAGCCTCTTGATCCTCATTCATGACTTTATTCATACGTTTCAAGTAATCAGTCAACGCAAAGGAGCTACCTACCATATCGTAGGCTTCTACATCATCCTGCATCTTATCTACAAGTCTTAGGACAGCTGATTGTTTGAAAGTTCCTTCAACTTCAGTTTCCAGGATAACATTGATTGTGGAGGTTCCGCCAAACTTAGAGTTAATGAATGCATCTGTGAGAACAATATCTGAATCAGATTCGAATTTGTCCAGGAAGCTCGAATTGATCCATACTTTGTTGATCCCCCAGAGAGACAAGATTACCAAACCAAGTGTGATTACCCAGGTCAGTTTTTTTTGTGAAAGCAGACCTTCGGAAAACTTTCGAGCAATACTTGAATCGTGAGACGAATTTTTACCTTCTTTGATCCGCATTTTTGGCAAGTTGAAGGCCATGATTCCAGCTGGAATAAGTACCAGGGTTAGGAACATGGCAGCCAAAACACCAAAAGCGGTAAATAGACCAAAATATTTTATGGGATATACTTGCGAGGTTAAAAGTGAGATAAAACCGACGGCTGTCGTTATTGAGGTCATCACTACCGGTTTCCACATCCCATTCAACATATCTTTCACAGCGGTGATTTTATCAGCCCCTGGATTTTTTCTCATAAATATACCGAGATGACTGTAAAAGTGGATTCCATCAGCGACCCCGATGGCAATCAACATCACGGGTATCATGGTTGACACTGCATAGGTGGGAATACCTACCAGCGCCATAAGACCAAAAGTCCAAACAGAGCTGACGGCTACAACTAAAAAAGTAAACAGGGTACTTTTCAAACTTCTCAGGACCCCCAATAGTACGATTAGAATTGCGAGAATAACCACAGGGACCATCCGCTTCATGTCTGCAGGACCAAGCAAAGCCATGGTCCCTTCAACAATAGGACTACCCGCTACATATATTTTTTCCGGACCTTCATATTTTTCACCTAACGCTATAATGGCTTTGTAAAAATCCTGTGTAAAAACATCATCATCAATTCGAGCTATAATGACACCAACTGTCTCATCCTCAGAGACCAGACGTCCTGCAACCATTTCATTCGATGCAACGCCAACGCGCATGGCATCAAGCTTTTCAGTCTTGGGAACACGTTTATAGAAGGCTTTGACATCCATGCCTTCTTCCGTACCAATAATATTATCCGCAGTGTACAGGGAAGTCACATCAGCCTTATGGATCTCATCCATCTTTTGGAGGGCCTTGGTAATGTCTTTGATCTTCTGCAAAGTTTCCGGGTTGTAGATGGATTCGGGATGTTCGATAGCGATGATGATCCCATCTTTGATATCGAACATTTCTTCTGCAGCGTCGCTATAGACAAAGGCAGGATGGTTGTGAGGCATGTACTTATCAAGATCTGTTTCCATCCGACCTTTATCTTTGATCTGTTTAAAGAAAAAGATCGTGAGAAGCAGAATTGCCCCCATCACCCAATAGGGATGATTCAGGATTTTATCTCTCATTGTTTTCATATTGTACTCCCTTTGTTATTGTTCACAAACCCCTTGGGGTAAAAAAATATTATTCGATGATGAACAGTCTTCTAAAATCTTTAAAAAGTGCGGTTGCCCGTTCGCTTAAATCAAAGTTATGTTCAAATAAATGCCACTGTGTCACAAGAAATCTGAATGATCCAATGACCAACAGGGCAATCTGTTCAGCCTGAATATCCTGGCGCATTTTCCCCATTTGTTGAGACATGCGAATCACGGTAACAAATCTTTTCTGAGTCTCATCCATCAAGGCTTTGATCTGTTGAGAAAGGTCATTATCTCCAGAAAATATTTCTTCTGAAAAGATGATGGCAGCCAGTCCAGGCGTATCCGTGAAGCTGGCAATGTGGTTGAACATAGTGCATTCGACCAAATCCCAACCCGTCTTATTGGGTTTCTCTGGAGCTTGGCCATTCTGGCGAATCAGATTAAGGATCCCCAACATGATTTCCTTTTTGCTCTTGAAATGTCGATAGAGGGCTGGTTCCGTCACTTCAATTTTTGAAGCAATATTACTCATTGTTAGTGAAGACATCCCACCAGCAGAGATAAGATCCACAGCTGTATGGATAATCTGGAGTTGTCTCTTTGTATATGCAGATACCATTACATTCCCCTTCGTTAGTTATCGCTCACTAACTTATTTCGCTAGATGATGATTGCAAGTATTTTTACTACTTTTGCGAAAACCACCGGGACGCGGCAATCTCGGAATATGGCTACATTAACCCAGTGGATATTGAGCGTGTCTCCCTGAGGCTCGAAGGGTGTACACATCGGGTTCTTTATGAACATAACCCAACATTATTATCCGTCACTTTAATAACAAAAATTTGAGATCGCCGCAGTCGTTTCACTCCTTCGCGAAGACACCAATAGGAAATTCCAAATATTCCCCATCTGTCTTTGCGAGGAACGTAGGGACGCGGCAATCTCACTCCCACCCAGCAACATTATTTGCCTTTTAACAAACACTTGTAAAATGAACATATGTTCATTATATTCTCGTCATGAAAAACATGGATCACTCCAGAAGACAACGCTCTCGGGGAGCCTATCG
The DNA here is from genome assembly GCA_034716895.1 of Candidatus Neomarinimicrobiota bacterium. Lineage (NCBI taxonomy): Bacteria > Pseudomonadati > Fidelibacterota > Fidelibacterota bacterium. Next base: position 10,245 of record JAYEKW010000196.1, on the reverse strand, counting down.
CAAACGACGAATTGCTTCACCACCCCGTTTCAGCAATTTTAAGCCATCAGGGGTTCCCAGGATAAGTCTGGAACAAATTGTTATTACTATAGATGAATATGAAGCCTTCCGCCTGGCAGATCACCAGGGTCTGGATCACCTACAGGCTTCTATTCAGATGGACATCTCCCGACCCACCTTCTCCCGGCTTATCGAAAAAGCGCGTACCAAAATTGCCCACGCTATTATCGATGGGCTTGAACTCTTGATTGAAGGTGGTAATATTGATTTCTCTCAGGGAATGCACCGCTGCCGTGATTGTGGTGAAGAACAAACCCATGCCATCACTAAAATGATAGCGGATTGTCCAGAATGCGGATCCGAAGACCTGGAAGATCTCACGTCAAAATATTTAAAAACAAATTCTGAGAATAGAGGAACAACAATTTGAACATCGTCATCGCCAGCGGTAAAGGGGGCACTGGAAAAACCACCCTGGCAACCAATCTTGCCAGCTATCTTGCCCAAAATCACCAAGTTGTCTTGAGCGATCTGGACGTAGAGGAGCCCAACTCAGCTCTCTTCATCAACGGCCAGGAAACTCAGCAAACTGATAAATTCAAAATGATCCCAAAATGGAACGGTGAATGTACTGGCTGTGGTATCTGCCAGGATGTCTGTGCCTATAATGCGATCCTGCAACTGGGTACCAATATCATTCTTCACGCGCAGTTATGTCACAGTTGTTACGCCTGTTCCGAGTTGTGTCCCATAGATGCCCTACCTATGGAGCCGGTTCAAATGGGTGTCATGTCTGAGATCAAAACCCCTGTAATGGAGTTCATCGAAAGCAAATTGAATGTCGGCGAAGAACAAGCCGTGCCCCTGATCAAAGAAACAACTGATTTTATTCAAGAGCAGTATCCTGATCCTGTAATTAAAATTTATGATGCGCCTCCCGGAACTTCATGCCCAGTCATCGAAGCTGTAAAAACCGCTGATTATGTCATCCTCATCACTGAACCAACGCCCTTTGGCCTCCATGATATGAGCCTCATGGCCGGAGTCGTTCGTGATATGGATAAACCCTTTGGGGTCGTGATCAATCGCTACGGCGTTGGGAATGATGATGTACTGGATTACTGCAGCAAAGAAAAAATTGATGTGATCGCCAAAATTCCTAACGAACGCAAGATCGCGGAGACCTATTCACGAGGCGAACTCCTCTTTGAAAAGTTCCCTGCTGTCAAAGCCGCCTTGCGAGATATTGAGCATCATCTTTTCAGTCTCGATCCTGGAGCTGTATCATGAGACGGAAACTAAAAGAGATCGTTGTCATTTCCGGCAAGGGTGGTACTGGCAAAACATCCGTAACCGCCTCCTTTGCAGTCCTGGGTGGGAATAATGTCGTTTTGGCTGACTGCGATGTAGATGCCGCCGATATGCACCTCCTGATGCAGCCCGAAATCCAACAAAGTGAAGCATTTTTCAGTGGTGCCATCGCAAAAATTGACCCAGACCTCTGTACGGGCTGTGGGCTATGTGCTGAAGTCTGTCGCTTTGATGCAATCTTTCCCAAAGATGATAAATATGTGATAGATCCCCTGAACTGCGAAGGATGCGGCTACGGACCCAGGGTATGTCCTGAGGCAGCCATTGACATGCTTGATGCCAATGTGGGAGACTGGTATCGATCCACAACTCGGTTGGGCACACATCTGGTTCACGCTAAACTGGGGATTGGTGCTGATAATTCAGGCAAGCTTGTTACCAAAGTTAAGGAAGAAGCTAAACAACTTGCTTTTGCAGAAGAGAAACCGATTCTACTTATAGATGGACCTCCCGGGGTTGGCTGTCCCGTTGTAGCAGCTCTGGCCGGTGCCGATTATGTTGTGATTGTTATAGAGCCTACTGTATCAGGCATCCATGATCTCAAACGGGTTCAAGAACTTATTGGAAAATTCAGGATCCGCTCTGGCTGTATCATTAACAAGTTTGATATAAACCTGGACGTAACGAACGAAATAAAAGATTTCATCCAGGAAGCTGGCATAGATCATATCTCAGACCTTCCTTACGATGTAAATTTCACAAAAGCGATGACAGAAGGTAAAACAATTGTCGAGTATGCCCCCCAGGGGACTGGACAATATTTAAGTAAAAGTTGGACTAAAATTAATCAGCTGATCCAGCTGGAAAGAGGGTAATTATGAAAATAGTATTTACAAGTAAAGGCAAGGAAATGGATTCAATGATGGATCCACGTTTTGGGAGGGCAGAGTATCTGCTCATGTACGATGAAGAGACCAAGCAGCATACCGTACATGACAATTCCCAGTCAGGGAAAGCAGCCCATGGTGCCGGCCCCTTGACCGCCCAGAAAGTCTTCGAACTAAAGCCTGATGTTATCATTACGGGAAATGGACCCGGAGACAAAGCCTCAGCTACTTTAAAAATTGCTGATATTGCTATGTATGTTGGTGCCGGAAATATGTCGATCAGTGAGGCATTAACCTCATATCAACAAGACAAACTAGAAAAAATTGAACTATAGGAGAAATAATCATGCCTAGAGGTGATAGAACAGGTCCCCAGGGAAGAGGTAGTATGACAGGTCGGCGTCTGGGACGCTGCACTGGAAATGAAGATCGTAATTTTGGATATGGTTTTGGCGGCAGAGGTCGCGGCCAAGGGTCATTTGGCGGTCGTTTTGGAATGGGTGGTGGTCGCGGGAATGGCTATGGTTACGGTTATCGTACCAATTTCCAGGAAACAGACTATGAAAATACAGTATCACCATCAAACACAGAAGGTACTGAGCTGCGCCAGCAGTTGACCACAGTAATTGATCAGCTATCTAAGTTGCTCAAACAATCAGCGGAATCTGGAGAAGCAAAGAATGAGACAAAATAGTCAAAATCTAGGTGCTGGTGGGGGTTGCCACTGTCCCAAATGTGATTATCGGGCCGCCCACAAACGTGGGATTCCCTGTCAGGACGAAAAATGTCCTCAATGTGGAGCAAAACTAATCCGTGAAGGTTCCTATCATGACGACTTGCTAAAGAAGAAACAGTCAAAGAACTGATTCTTTTTGTCCGTTGAAAGCATGGCTGGAATCTCTACAAAGAAAGGGAGCTACTTATGTTAGATCTAATTGTAAAAGCGAATGATCTGAAATGGCAGGATGCCAGTGAAAGCTACATGCGTGGGACACAAATCAAGATTCTACGGGAAGACGAGGGAGGAAAAACGATTCTTCTGAAAATACCGCCAGGATTCCGCCAGGAAAGTCACTCCCATCTCAGAACTGAACAACATTATGTCATTCAGGGAGCATACGAAATGGGATCCACCCCTTGCCCGGAGGGGACTTATCAGCTTATCCATAAAGACTCAACTCATGGTCCCATAACATCAAAAGCTGGTGCAGTGATCCTGGTCATTTGGCATTAATAAAACCAGAGAATGAGCTGGTTTATTAATAACGTTCTTGGAATAATCAACAGATTGGAGACCCTTAATGCATCTTCGTAATAAATACATAATGGCTCCCATTAAGCTGGGTTATTGTACAGGTGACGGGATGGTTAATGGTAAACATCTTCGCTTTTACAAAGAACGCAATGCCGACATTGGTGCTGTTACCATTGAACCGCTGTATATGGATCCGGGTTTGCGTGAACTTCCGACTCAACTCGGCATTGATAACGATGACAAAATTCATGGTCTCAAACAAATAGTACAGAGTATTCAAGATGGTGGAGCACAGGCAATAGCTCACTTAAGTCATCCTGGCAGAATGGCAAATCCAAAAATTCCAGGTAATTATTTCATGTCGGCAACAGATAAGCCGTGTGAAAATGGAGGCGCTCAACCTGTTCCAATGGATGCGGACCAGATGGCTTCTTCGATCGAGCTGTTTGTTCGCTCAGCCATTCGAGCGGAAAAGTCTGGCTTTGACATGATCGAGCTCCAGATGGGTCACGGATATTTGCTCGCTCAGTTTCTTGCACCTGATGTGAATGACCGTGACGATGAATTTGGTGGCTCACTGGAAAACCGAATGCGTTATCCACTGGCTGTTTTTGATGCCATCCACTCAGCCATCAGAATACCAATTATTGTTCGCTTAAGTGGTTCTGAAATGACACCTCGTGGCATCCAGCTAGAGGAAACACTTATCCTGAGCCACGAGTTGGAAGCGCACGGAGCCACGGCCCTACACGTTTCGGCTGGCTCGGTTTGTTCCACTCCTCCCTGGTTTTTCCAACACATGTTCATACCCAAAGGCAAAACCTGGGAAATGGCGGCGGCTGTTCAATCACGCGTTGGTATCCCGGTTATCTTTGTGGGTCAGATCAATTCACCTCAGGATGTTTCTGAAATAGAAGATAAGTACGATGCCAAATTTATTGCGATTGGGCGAGCCCTCATTGCTGACCCTCATTTTACCAGTAAGCTCGCAGGATCACATCCCGGTCAAATTCGACCCTGTCTGGCTTGCTCTGAGGGCTGCCTGGGCGGTGTAAGAGCTGGCCTGGGATTGCACTGCCTGGTGAATCCATCAGTAGGGGAACCACCCATTCTCACCTTTAAACCTGATCAGAAAAAACGTTTTGCTGTCGTCGGGGCTGGTTTGGCTGGTATGGAAGTAGCCATTGATCTCCATGATCGAGGATATTTGGTTGAACTTTATGAAAAAGATCGGCTGGGTGGGCAATTTAACCTGGCTAGCCTGCCTCCTGGGAAAACATCCTTAGCTCGATTGGTTGAATATTTCCAGCAGGAGATCGCTCTGCGTAAAATTACGATCCACCACTTAACTGCAACCCCAAAACATCTTCTCAAACAAAACTATGATGAAGTGGTTATCGCAACCGGTTCTATTCCCATAACACCGCCTGTTGAAGGGTTGAAAGAATATTACTGGACCGAATTTCTCGAGGATGAGCACCTGCCCAATGGTGAAAAGATCCTGATCATTGGGGGCGGGTTGATCGGTCTGGAGGTAGCGAGCAAACTGGTAGAGAAGCAAAATGAAGTGATCATTGTCGATCTATTACCAGAAGTAGCACAAGATATGGAGCCCATTGAGCGCACCCTAACCTTGAAAAAGCTAAAGGCCAATAAGGTGAAATTCCTGCTCGAAACCAGTGTCAGCCTCATTGAGGATGACGTGATTCACCTGACCGGAGTCAACACCCAAAAACTTGTGAATATTGACAAGATTGTTTTGACCACTGGTATGCGAAGTGAAAACAGTCTTTGCTCTCAGCTCAAGTCCCATCTTCCTTGCCATTTGATCGGTGATGCCCGTAGAGTGGGTAAAGCCCAGGATGCTATTCGAGATGCCTATGAGTCTGTCCAACGATTATAGAAATTTCCGGCGATAGTTAATCAAATCCTCAAGAGATAAATAACTCCAATTTCCAGGATTTTTAACTGGGATCATATTCCTGAAAGATCAATTGTTACGATAAAATTAATTATTTATTAATTTTGTCACTTTTTCTCTTGTGCATCAGCGCTCCCCTTGATATACTACGTCCAATCAAACCAACAAAAGGAGGTTCTATGCAACGCAATAGCGTGAACAAAGTGCTATTAGTTGGACGCACCGGCAGCGATGCCGACATGAAGTACACCACCAAGGGATTGGCCATCGCCAACATCAGTGTGGCCACTACAGACACCAGAAAAAACGGAAAAGGAGAATTTGAAGATACAACAGAATGGCATCGTATTGTTCTTTTTGGTAAAAATGCTGAATTTACCGAAAACTATGTCAAGAAGGGTGCTTTGATCTATGTCGAAGGTCGATTGCAAACCCAGTCATGGGAAGATAAAGAAGAAAATCGTCATTTCAGAACGGAGATCATTGCAGACAAGGTGACCATGCTTGGCAGTTCAAAAAAGGGGAATGGTAAAAAGGAACCCGTAGCAGTCGCCGAGGGTGAAGAAGAAGTCCCTTTTTGATCTAATCCAGTGTCCCGGGAAGCCACGCCGGCCGGCGCCTCCAGAAGGTATTCTTCGCTTCCTTTCTCAGGGTTAGTTGTCACCTTAAAGACGACCACCACAGCTAATTATCCGAAGCTAATATAATTTGAGTGTGCTGGAGCTACTGCTTCTGTTGGATCAGATGTTACATGCAGGCTGATTCTCATATAGATCACTTAGATCCATCTTTGCAATCTCAAGAAAGATGTCAGCCATTTTTTTGGTCACATCCTTAAAATATCTAGCACCTTTTTCTACTGTCGCCTGACGAGGATCACCGATCCCGGTGTCTTCTGTAGCCAGATCCCACTTACGCTCAGTCCAGACCCAGCCTTCTCTAACACCTTTGAGTCTAATCTTATTTTCCCGTCCAGAACCCGCTTCATTCAAGGGTCTTACCAGGTCTGGCCTCAGATGTAACAGAAGAGATGTCTCCATTTCATCAGCATGATCACCAGTATGATCAAAGTATTTACCTTTATCCAGTGTGGTGAACCAATTGGTGTACGCCAAGAACATATCTGGATATTGCAAGCCTAGTTCGCGCAGAACAGGCTTAAAATCATTGCCACCATGAGAATTAAAAATCAGGAATTTCCGAATACCTTGACGGTCAAGGGTATCCAGCACATCACCTACGACAGCCATAAGGGTGCTGGGATTCAAATTTATATCCAGCATAATTTCAGTTTGGCCAGTATTCACACCAAAGGGAATGGTTGGCAAAACCATGATTTTGGCTCCCTGCTCGTAAGCCAATCGAGCTGCTTCCGCTGCCAGGTGGTCAGACTCAATGATATCTGTTGCATAAGGTAGGTGAAAATTATGGGCTTCAGTGGCACCCCAGGGCAGGATGACCAGTTCGATCTCCTGTTGCCGTACATCTTTCCAGTTGCTTTCTGCCAACAAATAGGGTCGCATAAACTTACTCCCAGACTCTTAATATTAATTATTTAAACCTTGACGAAACCGCTAGAAGTATCTGAGAATTCATAAAATGTGCCCTAAAACCATTAAATACAACCACATATAGTGAATAATCCTAAAACCATATATAACAACACTTTGCGTCATTTCGATGAACTCAATACAACGCTCTGCGCGCTCTGCGAGGGGTCGTTTTTGCGAGACCATCAACCTTAAATCGTTGATCTTAACTCACCCTGTTCAGACTTGATCTGCAGGTTATGTATACGATAAGACCTCCAGCTAAATAGGCCGGAACATCCCACAAATCACGGGTAGCTGAATTATCAATTAAGGGTACCAATCCTTCAAATATTATACTGAAAAGGATAACAGCACCCAAAATATGACCAACGCCGAGCTGAAAATTTTCCGGAATCATATCAAGCCGCACCGCCAGGTAAAATGACAGCGGCAGATAAACCGGTAAAGCCAGAACATCACTTAGATGATCACGGAAAAAGGGTGAACGGTTTACTTGAGGAATGACAACCCAACGATTTACCAGATAAAGCAGCGCTGCAAAAAGCGCCAGGATCATCAGATGTTTAAGGCAACGATCAGAGTCAGCGCTATCATGTTGATGCTCAGCCATATCAGACGATTCCTGTTTTCTCTGTTCATGAATAGTGATCCTCATTTCCTCAAAAATTCGATGTTAGTTTAAACGATAACTTGCCAGATAAAACTGAAATAATGTGATCCCCCTGGGCTATTTTTGCCCCCACCGGATATTAACTACTTTGATATACAGAACCCATTTCACATATTTCACAACATGAATAAACAGCGTCTTTTTTCTCGATCATTATTGATTATTCTGATCCTCGGTCTATCAACCAGTCCAAGTTTCGGAAAAATCCACCACCTTAAAATTCCCTCGGTGGCACTAACCGATAGCAATCGCATTATAGTCACAACTCCTGACAATTTTGATGTAAACAAAGAGAGTGGTTACCCATTTATCGCTATGCTGCATGGCTGGAGTGGAGATGAGACCCAATGGGAGGACGATGCTGATTTACAATCTCTGAGCAACCGCTACAATATTCTATTGGTGCTGCCTGATGGGGGTTATGATGGATGGTGGTTGGATACTGATCTGGTTCCAGGAAGGAACTATGCTTCTCACATTCAACAAGAGATCAAAATCTGGATGGTCCTGCATTTTAACGGCTCACCGAAAGCATCCCAACAGGGTATCATGGGTTTGAGTATGGGTGGCTTTGGAGCCTTTGTCCAAGCCCTGGAACACCCCGGAGATTATGCGGCAGCAGCCAGCCTGAGTGGCGTTATGGATATCACTCGCCATCAAGATGGTTGGGGACTAATAGATGTGTTGGGATCGTTTTCTGGGAATCGTGACAACTGGGAAGCCCATAATCCCCTGCACCTGGCACAAAAACCCGCTCCCAGCCATGGTCCTGCACTCCTGCTGATTTGTGGAGATGATGATTTTGCCTTCCCGGAGAATCAAGCGATGGCTCATCAAATGAAAAGTCTGGGCTATTCAGCCAGATTTCAAGTCGAAGAGGGTGCTCACACGCACACGTTTTGGAAAGCTCATGTGGGTGAAGCTATCGATTTTATTGTCTCGAATTTTCAGAAATAAGCAAAGTGCCACTATTTACTGTAATAAGATTTATTCAATTCAGGCTTTAGTGTAGTTTCACTTTCTTCCGGATCTAACGCTCTTGTTCGGTCTCAGACAACACAAAGAACACACCACCGAATACTTTGTCAGCACAATGACAAACTGTACTTCTGGATCATTGGATTGATCCGTCTTTTCCCTTCCCAAGACTAACATTCACCTTATTTTGTAGCTATGAAAACACCTTTCCCAACTCACTTTTCCGTGAATTCCAGGGGTACAGCACGGAAAGGCTCCCTTATATTTCTACATGCTAATAGCTATTCTGCTGATCTCTATCAACCTTTTTTGGAGCCCTTACAGAATGACTATAAAATTTTAGCTCCTGATCTGCCTGGTCACGGGAACTCCCGCTGGACTGGACAGATCCAAGACTGGGCTGACCTGGCTGATCATTTCATCAAACTCCTGGAGCAAGATCCCCCAGCCGCTCCTTTGATCGGGATGGGACATTCCATTGGTGCAGTTGTTATGATGATGATGGCCATCCGCAAGCCAGACTGGTTCCAACGCATCATCCTGCTTGACCCTGTCCTCTTGCCAAAATACATCCTCTGGATCATGCAGGGGCTGCGTTTCACATCTCTGACCCAAATAATACCGCTGGCCAAAGCAGCCGATAGACGGAAATGGTTATTTCCATCCCGGCAGGAAGCATTGGAGCATTTTTCACGAAAAAAGGTGTTTTCACGTTGGGAACCTCGCTTTCTCGAAGCTTATGTAGATACTTGCTTCCACCCCACCAGTGGTAATCAATACCAGCTCTCCTGTGCTCCCCAATTAGAATCCAGCATCTATCAATCATTACCACTAAACGCCTGGACTCTTCCTAAAAAGCTGACCATACCAACACTTTATATTATTGGGAAACACTCAGATACTGTAAACCAGCGTGGGTTCCGGCGACTTGGTAAGTTGGGCGGAATTCATGTTGTCAAAAGCATCACTGGAGGACATCTTTTTCCCTTCGAGAAACCGATAGCCAGTATGGCTCTGATCAAGGACTTTCTGAAACAATGAGAATTGAACTACATGGTACGACAATAAACACTCAGGCAGTTAAAAAAGCCGTTGATATTTTAAAAAATGGTGGTTTGATCATATATCCTACTGACACTGTGTATGGAATTGGCTGTGATATCACTAAAAAAAGCGCTATTGAAAGAATCTATCGGGTTAAAGGGCTTGCAAAGCAAAAACCATTAAGTTTTGTCTGCTCGGATATCAAAGATATCTCAAAATATGCTAAGATATCTACTGCAAATTATCGTGACCTGCGAAAGCACTTGCCCGGCCCCTATACCTTCATCCTGCCGGGAACCAGAGAAGCACCAAAAGTACTCCTTTCCAGACAGAAGACTGTGGGGATCAGAATCCCGGATCATCCTCTGACCATGGCTATTGTAGAAGCTCTGGGAAATCCCATCATTTCTACCAGTGTCAATATTAGTGAACTAAGTTTTGCCAGCGACCCTCAGGAGTTTTCTGAATATTATGAGGGAAAAGTTGATCTCATCCTGGATTCCGGACCAACCTGGGCCGAATTGTCTTCTGTGATCGATATGACGGATGACGATGGACCCGTGGTTATCCGTGAGGGACAGGGAGATGTTAATTGGTGTACACCCTGACTCTTTTGGGGTGATTAT
>JAYEKW010000195.1 GCA_034716895.1 Candidatus Neomarinimicrobiota bacterium | reverse complement strand
GCGAGAGGGACTTTTTGCGAAGGCGTCAATATTGAAAAACCTGAAACTTGACGAAAATGCAGAGAATAAGCCATTTGTGCAATTCGTGTAATTTGCAGTTTCAACAGTGAAAAGAGTAAAATTATGTTAAAAGAAATTATCATACCAGACCTGGGGGAAGGTATTGACACCGTTGAAGTTGGTGAGATCAATATTAAACCGGGTGATCATGTAGATGTAGGAGATATCCTGGTTGTCCTGGAAAGTGATAAAGCTTCCATGGAGATCGAAGCTGAAGAAGCCGGTACTATCAAGGAAATTCGGATTACATCAGGATCTGAAGTAGGAACCAATACTATTCTGGCTATTCTCGAATTGGATCAGGTCGATGAATCCGAACCAGCTGCGCAACAAGAGCAGAAAACAGAGACAATGTCTGCTGTGGAGGAGCAACCTCAACCCGTAGAAGAGGAAATCCCCCAGACACCCATTGAAGCACCGCAAACCAAGCGTAAAATTGTTTCCGCAAGCCCCTCGGTGAGACGCTTTGCCCGGGAACTGGGTTGTGATCTGAATCAGGTTATTGCAACGGGTCCCAAAGGTCGTGTTCTCAAGGAAGATATACAAAACTTCATCAAAACGAGACTCACCGGTGCCACTTCACCAACTGCGATTGTTCCAACTCAACCTGAAATTGATTTTAGCCAGTGGGGTGAGATCGAGACAGTTCGTTTAAGTAAAATTCGTAAGGTAACGGCAGTTAATCTGCAACGAGCCTGGCAAACCATTCCCCATGTTACTCAAATGGATGAGACTGATATTACAGAGTTGGAAGCATTTCGCCAGGTATTCAAACACGCTGTAGCCAAAGAAGATGGCAAGCTATCCATTCTGCCTTTCATCATGAAGGCTGTAGCTCTTGCTTTAAAGGAATATCCTGACTTTAACAGCTCTCTGGATGCCCGCGGTGAAAACCTGATCCATAAAAAGTACATCCATTTAGGTATTGCTGTAGATACTGAAGCCGGTCTTGTCGTTCCGGTTATTCGTGATGTGGATCAGAAAAGTTTAAGTCAATTAGCTGTGGAGCTGGTTGATGTCAGTAGGCGTACCCGCGAACGTAAGATCAAGCCTGCTGAGCTGATCGGGGCAACCTTCACTATCTCAAGCCTGGGGGGAATTAGTGGAACTGGTTTCTCACCCATTGTGAATCCCCCACAAGTGGCCATTCTGGGAGTATCCAAGTCCAAGATGAAACCAGAGTGGAATGGATCAGAATTTTTACCTCGTCTCATGCTGCCTTTTTCCCTGTCCTATGACCATCGGGTCATTGATGGCGCCTCGGCAGCCCGTTTTACCAAATTCATTGCTGAAGAATTAGCAGCGATCAAAGATTTAGTCTAGTTTGGAGTTATAAGATGTCCAAAAAAATACATGCTGAAGTGGTTGTCCTTGGAGCTGGCCCAGGGGGCTATGCTGCTGCCTTTCGGGCTGCCGATCTGGGAAAAAAAGTGGTTCTCATTGATAAGGATACCTCACTGGGTGGGGTTTGTCTGAACCGGGGTTGTATTCCTTCGAAGGCCTTGCTCCATCTTGCCCGTGTTAAATCTGAAAGTGCTGAGGTCCAAAGCTTTGGACTTACTTTTCCAGAACCGAAATGGGATCTGGAAGCAGTCAAGGAGTGGAAGAACAAAAGGGTTGTTGGTCGCTTGACCAAAGGGATCGCTGCCCTGGCAAAAGCCCGCAAAGTTCAGGTTCTCACAGGATCAGGAGTTTTTACCACTTCCAACACCATTAAAGTAACCCAAGTTGAGGGGAGCACCGAAGTCACTTTTGATGATGCCATTATTGCTGTGGGTTCGCATCCCACCAGAATCCCTGGTTTTCCTGATGATCCCCGGATCATGGATTCAACCTCTGCACTGGATCTGGATGGGATCCCGGAAAAATTAATGATCGTTGGGGGTGGGTATATTGGCCTGGAAATGGGTACGATCTATTCTGCCATGGGGTCTGATGTAACGGTGGTTGAGTTTATGCCCAACTTACTTCCTGGGGCAGATGCCGATGTGGTCAAACCACTTTTGCAGCGTTTGAAGAAAGATTTTAAGTCAATTCTAACCGGAACCAAAGTAAACGGAGTCGTTGCTCATGCAGATTATCTGGCTGTCACTATCGAGGGCGCTGATGGTATACAGACCATGGAAGTCGATAAGATCCTGATTGCTGTTGGTCGCAAACCAAATACCCATGGAAACGGTTTCGAGACAATTGGTTTGAAGATTGATGAGCGAGGCTTTATCAAGGTGAATGAAAAGCGCCAGACCAATGTTGCCCATATATATGCCATTGGAGATATCACAGGCGATCCCATGTTGGCTCATAAAGCAACCCATGAGGGAAAGGTTGCCGCAGAAGTGATCTGTGGCGAACCAGCTGCTTTTGATGTGTCTGCTATTCCAGCAGTGATCTTCACTGATCCAGAAATAGCCTGGGCTGGACTCACTGAAACCCAGGCAAAAGAGCAGGGCGTTGCTTATGATAAAGGTGTTTTTCCCTGGTCTGCCAGTGGGCGAGCACTGGCTCTGGGGCGAACCGAAGGTTTTTCCAAAGCCCTGTTTGATAAGGAATCAGGCAAGCTGATCGGAATGAGCATTGTGGGAACCAATGCCGGTGATCTGATCGCTGAAGCTGTACTGGCCATGGAAATGGGTGCTGATGCGGAAGATATTGCGTTGATCATTCATCCTCATCCCAGTCTTTCAGAATCTGTGGGAAATGCAGCCGAAATTGTAACGGGGAGTATTACGGACTTGTTTGCACCAAAAAAATAGTTTATCAAGGGGGCCGATGAATCAACCCAGGAACTACGGTACCGATGACAGTGTCCCTAAAATTGTATTCGGAAAACATGAAAAACGGGATGGACGTGTGTTAATGCCAATTTCTGTAGAAGTTCATCACTCCCTGTTGGATGGCTTCCATGTTGGATTATATTTTAAAGGTTTTCAACAGAGTATAAACGATCCGGAAACACTTCTAGAGGGTTAAATATGCAGTATCAGTTGATCGATCATGGGACAAAAGCCTATGAACAATCATTGAATTTGCGACATCAGGTTCTAAGAGTTCCCCTGGGCATGGATCTTTTCGATGGCTCTTATGATGACCTGAGTGAGGAGTCTCGCTACTATCATTTCGGTGCTTTTAATGACGAGGGAAAATTGGTGGCCAGTATCCTGGGAATACCCATTTCCATTCATGAGGTGCGTGTCAAACAGATGGCCGTGTTTGAGGATTTACAGGGACAAGGGGTCGGAAGAAACCTTTTTATGATCTTTGAAGCGTATCTTCTTGATCTGGGTTTTGAATCATTCGTACTCCACGCGCGTAGGACGGTTCATGAGTTCTATCTGAACCTGGGTTATGAAATCCAGAGTGATGAATTTCAAGAGGTTGGGCTGCCCCACTATAAAATGCGAAAAACTTTCATTTCAACCTTCGATTGACCATGTTCTATTACTGCGATATGAAATCCTTCCATCGTCGCGCTCTTTCATAAAGACGAGTATAAATGTTAGGACTTCAGTTAGTACCAGCCGCTACTCTTATGGTTGAGTTTTCAATCCCCGTTTAAAAAACCAGTAAACCGGCAAACCAGAAATAATTAAGATAAAGCTGGCGATTACTCCAGCTGTGGGGAAAGCTTGAAATGTTCCAAAAAGCAACAGAACCTGAAATAAAATAGAGAGAACCGCCATGGACCGCCAGGCCGGACTTTTGAATACAGGCTTATAGTCCTCACGCTTCTTCAACCAGAAAATAACGATGTAAATGATCAGGTTCTGCAAAATGTAAGAGAGGGTGAAGTAGCCCATCAAAGCTTCTATCCCGCCTATAAAGACCATGATGATCGCTAATCCGGATTGAATCAAAATTGAGTTAGCCGGTGTGCCAAAACGGGGATGGAGCTTACCAAATATGGGAAAAAATAATCCGTCCCGGGCAATGGCATATTCGATTCGAGGTTGAACCATGATGCAGGCATTTGTAGCACCTACCATTGAAGTGAATGCGGATAAAGCCAGAAATCCGGCAGCAATACCGGCAAACCAGGGTAGATAGCGGAAGGGATTGGCAAAGCCCCCAGCCTGGTTGATCAGTTCGTCGTGGGGTACCAGGGCTCCAGTGGCAAAAGCGACAGACACATAAATAAAAGTGACAAAGATCAGACTGCCAATCAGGGCTTTGGGCAGAACCTTCCCCGGGTTTTTGACTTCACCGGCCATATAGAGAATGTTGGGAAAACCAGCATAACTCCAAACGGTTGCTGCAACACCAGCGCTAAGCAGGATAAATAGAGAAGCAGGCTGCTCCAGACGAGGCTGCAAAAATAGCTCTGATGAGTTGAAGAAGAAGAATCCCAAACCGGTCAACATGATCAGAGGAGCTACCTTTACTATGGTGAGGACCAACTGTAACCGGCTACCCTGAATAATACTACGAACATGAACCAGGGTGAGTAGCAGAATGATGACGCTGGCCCATATACGGGTATGCAGCGGGTTTTGCAGAATAGGAAAAAACAGATCAAGAGCAGAAACTGCCGCTATGGCCAGGATCGTAATTGATGGTGTATCACTAGTGAGAAAAACAGTCCAGACGTACAGGAAAGCCAACGGGGGGCTCCCGGCTTTTTTCAAGTAGAGATAGCCAAAGCCTTGATCTGGATAAGCTGTCCCCATTTCAGAGAGTAGAAATATTTGAGGTAACCAGATCAAACCGCCGATCAGCCAGGCGACCACAGCCAACATAGGACTGCCCGTGGCTTGTTGCACCAGGGGCAGTTGGATAAATACACCAGATCCAATAACTGTCCCAATAATGAGTGCCAGGGCATGAGACAAGGACAGTCTTCGCTTAAGAATTGACATCAGAACTCTATTTCAGTAGCAGACATTTACCTGAAACTACCTGCCGATCAAGGGTTGCTCGAAAAAGGTAGACCCCACTGGACAGATCTCCTGGCTCCCAGTTAAGGGCTAAATTGCCAACGTAGGTTTCCTGCTTGATATAATCCACTTCCTGACCATCAACGCTATACATGCGTAATTCCAGAATCCCCGGTTGATGAATGGTAAACAGGAAACGGGTACGGGCATTGAAAGGATTGGGAAATTGGTGCTCCAGGTTGAAGTTTTCAGGACGAGCTGTCGGTGAAGGGGCAATGGGCGAGCTGATAAAATTTACGGTGAAATCATCCAGGAAAATAGTCCCGGAGTCTTTATTATTATCATTTGTTTCAGCCAGGTAGATTTTTTTCCAGGTCAGGGGGAAACTCAAACTGGCATTGGGATTACCCCAATGTGGAGTGGCTTCTGATATGGGAATGATCAATTCGCGCCATTCATTATTCCAGTCGATCCCAGGTGAAGACAAGGTAAAATTGATTAGAAATTTGTCTCCTGTGGCATTTTGAAATTCTCCCCGTAACCAATGGCCGGAATTATCACCATAAACTTGAAGAGAAATAGATTCAGGGGTTCCAGAGACCGGAATAGTGCAATTCAAATAGAGCGCGCTGGTACCACCGGTGGTCAAACTATAATCCAGTCGTCCTGATGTAGGAGCCGAAACGAATTGGCTGTTATCAGCTGTAAAAGCACACTGATCAAGATTAACGCGTGTGCCGCTGAGACTGTAATTGTCAGTAGTTGTAAAATCGTCCAGTACCACACTTATAGAACTCCCCACCACCAGGGGGACAGACGAACTGATACCATGAAATGAAGCCTGAATAGAGCCGTTTCCAACATTTTCAGCAGTTACCTCACCGCTGGGTGAAACAGAGGCTATTTCAGAGGAAACCAACCAGGTGTATGCTTCAGGTTCTACCTGTAGCAGGTGACCAAAACTGTCATGGGCGCTGGCTGTCATCATTTGGATCTCACCTACTTCCAGGATGACCGGATCTGGCTCCAGGCTGAGGGTGGAAATATCAGTTACATGCACCAGGGTGGAATCAACAATGTCACCAATGCTCACCGTCACAAAGCCCTGGGTCGTTTCAGTAGCAGCGGTAAAAAGACCAGTGGACGAGATAGTCCCGATGAGAGGGTCACAAAACCAGCTCAGGGAATCACTGTTAACAGGTAGAGGGTTGTAATATATATCCGAGCCCGTGACTGAAAATTGCAGTTGGGTTTCGACCAGAGAGTAGGTTTCCTCCCAGGGTAGATTCAAATACTCCAGGGGTCCTTCTGGAGCCATGGAAATTGCCATGAGGGCATTTGAGACCGATCGTTCTCCACCGCCATCAGAGGGGCTGTTGGCAACGCTACCTCGAATAACCATGGTGGTTGAACCACCGCCATCCAGGTTCATTCCCTGATAAACACCCCATTCCAACATATAATCAGCCAGCTCATAGAGGCTCATGCCGGCACTATATCCGGCTTGACGTCCATCGACAGTGAAAAAGTAAACTCGTGTACTGTCCGCTGAAAAGCCAACAGCCGTGCGGGGATGCCGATCATGAGCAAAACTGTAACTGACTGATTCAGCCTCCCATTCCACACTCCGGCTGCCATTCCTGACAATGCGAGGGATACCGCCGACTAATTCCTTGATAATGCCAGAGTCAGGGGTCAAGTTTAATTCAATGCTCAGTGTATCTCCCACAAAAATATGGTCATTCAGAAAATCACGGGCTAAACCGTGTCCGGACAGGATTGCTCCTCCAGTTGAAGGAATGTACATGTTGCCATGTCCCGCTTCCAGGCTGCTGTCTTTGACTGTGACGACGGCAGCAATGGGAGCGTTTACCCCCAGGGGTGGCTCGAGGTATTCCAGCCGGATCTCAGTGCCCCATTGATTGGTTCCCGTAGCAACACTAAAATAGTGGTTATAGAGTACCAGCGCATTGTCCAGGCGTTCTTCATTTATCCCGGTGATGGCAAAGGTCAGACTATCCTGTTTCATTACCTGTCCATTATAGCTAACTACATTGGTAAGGGGGCGTTTGTCTGTTGTAAGGGCAAAAGTTGAGCGGTAGGTTGGGCGTTTCAGGAGTGTTCCATTGATGATCTGTGCGCCGATAGTGATGCCGCTGCCATCATAAAAATCTGCATTAATTGCACCGACCACCTGGTGACCAGGATAATCTGAGCGTCCAGCCATGGAGGATGTTCGTTCAAAACCGGCAATGCGATTGCTGGCTTTCACTGTTTCCAAAGTATTCAGAGTATCAGTAAGGTCGACTTCGAGCACATGAAGGTGCCAGGGACCTGCTGACCGGTATTCGTGATGATGAATCATGCCGGGACCCACAGGTGTACTGGTTAAAAAGTCTGCATACATCTGAGTATTGGCCAACAAAATAAAAGCAGTAAAAAGAAGTGAGAAACGCATCATATAATCCCCAAATTTAAATTTGCTGAAAAACTAACATGGATAGGCTGGAAACAAATACAGATTAGCTCATCCTGCGTAATAATTGACACGAAGAAAAAAGACATGCTCTTCTTTGGAAGCATCCGTTTACATTAAACGATTAGATATAAAGGGGATTTATTATGATTACTGAAGCAGAGAAAATTGAAATATTAAACAATGCAAAGAGATGGTTCACAGATACTGTTGCAAGTAACCACATAACAAATACTCTCAAATTGGAAGATGTTAAAAAATTTAAAGTAAACCCATTCCTTTCAAAGTATTTGGCAAACTATTTAACAGGAAATGCGGATCCTAAAAGCATTGCAAGAGCATTAATATATCCGAGAGTATTAGGTACTTCCATTACTACATCCTTCGGTACTAACATTCAGAAATTTACAAGTAATGTCCTTCCTGCTTTTGGGAGTACTACAAGTGGCATAGATATAGAATTTGTAGACCAAGTTGATGGAACTAAAAAGTACTGCCAGCTAAAAGCTGGTCCCAATACAATTAATAAAGATGATGTTGAAACAATAGCTGGACATTTTAATAATGTTATTCATTTAGCTAGAACTAATGGAATTAGCTTATCCTATGGCAATTTAATAGTTGGTGTAATATACGGAGATAACAGTGACTTAAGCTCTCATTATAATCGAATATTATCTCAGTATAATCATCCTGTTTATGCAGGAAATAATTTTTGGACAAGATTAACTGGAGATGAACGCTTTTATTTTGAGCTTATTGACGCGATTGGCTCAATTGCAATAGAATCTGACTATAGTAAAGAGCTTGAAAGAGTGATAGAAAAGCTAGCTAATTCTAGGAGTTTTAGAAAATATTTTGCTTTTTGAAGTGCTGAATTGGTTAATCGGAGATTTCCTACGTATCACTATATAGATACATACTTATGGTATTTGTTTAGGAACTTAATAATGGAATATCCAATTTCTTTTCCCATGTTGACGGGAACGGCATTGCCGATCTGCTTGTATTGCTGAGCAATTGAACCTGAGAATGTCCAGTCGTCTGGGAATGTTTGAATTCTTGCGTACTCCCTTACAGTAAATGGCCGGGTTTCCTCTGGGTGACACCGTTCAGTTTGCTTTTGCGCAGGACTACATGTGAGAGTCAAACAAGGTTCATCCCAGCCAATTCTTCTTGCCATTCCTGTTTTCCCGCCCCCTAAGTAATAGCTACCGCCCATGTATTCTTTTTGCATTTCTACAGATAAATCCCTCCAATACCCCTTTGGTGGTATGCGGTCGAGTACGTCATGTTTGTATTTCGGGTAGCTTGCACCATCGGAATATGGTACATCAGAATCATACAATGAGCCTTTCTTTAAAGCATCCTGAAGCGTAAACTCTTTATTAAGTGGCTTAGGATATTCGAAAGAAACATCCACATCTTCGCGTATCCCAACAAGAATAAGTCGTTCTCTTTTCTGTGGTACACGAAATTGAACAGCTTTTAGTATTTGTATTGGCGCAACTCGATAACCTATCTCATGAAGAATAGATATCATGCCATTTATTGTTCTACCTTTATCATGGCTTAAAAGACCCCGAACATTTTCTCCAATGCATATGGGTGGCTTCACCTCATTCACAACTCTTGCAAACTCGTAAAAAAGCGTTCCACGCGCGTCATTAAAGCCAAGTTTTTTTCCAGCATAACTAAATGCTTG
>JAYEKW010000194.1:21967-28863 GCA_034716895.1 Candidatus Neomarinimicrobiota bacterium | reverse complement strand
GTTTATTGAAAATTGGAAATCATCCGCTGCCTGAAAGACCTGCCTGATCTTAGTGGTTGTGTAGCGACCATTGGGAGTTTTGACGGTATTCACCGGGGGCATCAGGCTCTGATCGGCAAGTGCATCGCTGAGGCAAACACCCGTAAGCTTCCCTCTGTGATTATTACCTTTCATCCCCATCCTCAGCAACTTTTAAGAGAGTCTGATCGTCCACCGATCCGGCTACTCACCGGGATCGAGGAAAGGACTTTCTTGATCGAAAAGACTGCACCAGTTGATATCATGCTGGTTCTGGATTTTAATCAGGGTTTTTCCAGCATGACCGCAGATGAATTTGCCAGGACAGTGCTTGAAGAAGCCCTTGGCGTTCAGCATGTTGTTGTGGGTTATGATCATCGTTTTGGTCACCAGCGTGAGGGTGATGCTGATTGGCTAAAGCAGCGTGGACAGCTTAATGGATATGAGATCAGCGTTGTAGGCCCTATCAACAATGAAGATCTTCCCGTAAGTAGCACCCTGATCCGGGATCATATTCAACATGACCGTCTGGATCTTGCAAATGCCATGCTGGGTCATGCTTATACAGTGATGGGTACAGTAGTTCATGGCGAGCAGAGAGGTCAAAGCTTACATTTTCCCACTGCCAATCTTGAACCACATGTGGACAATAAGTTGTTACCCAACCGAGGTGTTTATCTCAGTCGGGTGGAAACAGCTGGTTTTGCCAGCTTCGGGATGTGCAATATAGGTGTGAGACCCACTTTCAAGAGTGATGAGGAGGTAACCATTGAGGTAAATCTCTTTAATATTCCTGAAGGGAAAGAAAATCTGTATGGATCTGAGATAACTCTCGAATTCCTGCAGAAATTAAGAGATGAAAAGAAATTTTCCAGTGTGGATGATTTAATAGAACAATTAGAGAATGATAAGAAAACATGTATAGCGATAATCGAAAATTATCGAGATGTCTGAAGGAGGACACATGTCAATAACAAAAGAAGAAAAGGCAGCTCTCATCAAAGAATATGGTGAAAATACAGAGGATACTGGTTCCACCAGTGTTCAAGTAGCTATTCTCACCACTCAGATTCGGAATTTGACAGAGCATCTGAAAGCCTTTAAGAAAGACCACCACAGTCGTCGTGGTTTGTTGAAAATGGTTGGGCAGCGCCGTCGTCTGCTTCGTTACATCCAAAAGAGTGATGTAGCCAAATACAAAGCTTTGATCGAAAAGCTTGGTATACGTAAATAGGAATTGGAGAGATTTTGATTAAAAAAGAAATGATGCTGGGCGGTCGTACGCTGAGCCTCGAAACTGGTCGGATGGCCAGACAAGCTGGTGGATCCGTGCTTGCAATGTATGGTGAAACTGCAGTTCTAGTTGCAGCAACTGCTTCTAAACATGAAGATACCACGCGGGATTACTTCCCGCTTCAAGTAGAATATCGTGAAAAAAGTTATGCCGGTGGTAAGATTCCCGGTGGCTTTTTCAAACGGGAAGCCCGACCTTCTGAAAAGGAGATCCTCAGTGCTCGGATGACCGATAGGCCGATTCGTCCACTTTTTCCCGAAAGCTTTAATAATGAAACCCAGGTTATGATCACAGTCGTATCAAGCGATGGTGAGAATACGGCAGATGCCTTAGGAACCATTGGTGCCTCTTTTGCCCTCTCAATATCAGACATACCCTGGAATGGTCCTGTTGCTTCTGTCCATGTTGGACGGATCGATGGGGAACTGATCCTTAATCCCACCTATGCTCAGGCTGAAGAATCCGAGATGGATATCACCATCACTGGAACTGCAACTGATGTAGTTATGGTTGAAGGTGAAGCCAAAGAAGTTTCAGAAGAGGTCATGGTCGAGGCCCTGGTTTTTGCCCAGAAAGCAATTTCTGAGGTCGTGGCCTTCCAGCAGAGCATTATTGATGAGATTGCACCCGTCAAACGCGAAGTCAAGGTCGATGAGACCAAAGTTGCTATTATGGCTGCTGTAGACGGTGCTATTGACGAAACACAGCTCACCGAGTTGAATTCCATCGTATTGAAGTTGGAACGTCAGGAAGCTAGAAACGCTGCCAAGGACGAGCTTATCGCAAAATACGAAGAAGAATATCCTGATCATCTGAAGATTGTCGGTGAGGTGTTTGACAATCGTCTCAAAGCCAATATCCGTGAGCGGATCATGGCTGATGGGAAACGGGTAGATGGTCGTGGTCTTAAAGAGATCCGTCAGATCACTGCTGAAGTTGGCGTGTTACCACGTGTCCATGGTTCTGCCTTGTTTACAAGAGGTGAAACTCAGGCATTGGTGGTCACAACACTTGGTACTAAACTTGATGAGCAGATCATTGATAATGTGGATCAGGATTACAAGAAATCCTTCTATCTGCATTACAATTTTCCACCCTATTGTGTGGGTGAAACTGGTCGTATCGGCTTTACCAGTCGACGCGAGATCGGTCATGGTAATCTGGCAGAACGTAGCTTGAAACCATTCCTGCCTGCAAAGGAAGACTTTCCTTATACCGTACGCCTGGTTTCTGAGATCCTTGAATCAAATGGTTCATCCTCAATGGCCAGCGTTTGTGGTGGCTCACTTGCTCTTATGGATGCCGGTGTTGGTATCGATAAAACAGTTGCCGGAATTGCCATGGGCTTGATCAGTGATGGAAAACGTTTTTCCGTCCTGTCTGACATCCTGGGTGATGAAGATCATTACGGAGATATGGATTTCAAAGTGACTGGTACTAAAGATGGTATCAATGCTATCCAAATGGATCTTAAGATCGAAGGTATCAGTGCTGAGTTGATGACCCAGGCCTTAATGCAGGCTAAAGAAGGTCGTGAGCACATCATTGGAATCATGGAAGCTGCTTTACCAGCTGCGCGTGAAAAACTATCACCCAATGCTCCAAGTTTTATCACGATCAAGATCAAACAAGAGCAGATCGGTGATATTATTGGCCCAGGTGGTAAGATCATTAAAGCTATCCAGGCGGATACTGGTGCCACTGTCGAGATCGAACAAGAAGGTCTTGTTTATGTCTTTGGCGAAACTGCTGAGGCTGCTGAAGCTGCCGCAGCCAAGGTCAACGCTATTGTACGCGTTCCTGTAGCGGGTGAAGAATTCGAAGGTGAAGTCATGCGTATCATGAACTTTGGTGCCTTTGTTGAATTCTTACCTGGAAAGCAGGGCCTGGTTCACATTAGTGATCTTGAATACCGCAGAGTTGAAAAGGTTGAGGATGTTCTCAAAGTTGGCGATAAGGTTAAAGTGAAACTCATGGAAGTAGATGCCTCCGGTCGCTATAACTTGAGCCGCAGAGCCTTAATGGAAGCACCTGAAGGCTGGGTGGAGCCAGAGAAGAAGCCTCGTCCTCCTCGCCGTGATAACAATCGTGGTGGTAGAGATCGTGGAGGCCGTGATCGCGGTCCACGTCGCGACAATAATCGGCGGTAAGTAAACGAAGTGACCTCACTTCGTAAACAAACCATACTATCGAACGGACTGACCATCGTTACAGAAACGGTGGACACAGTCCGTTCGGTGGCTTTAGGCTTCTGGGTTCGAGCTGGAAGTCGCTACGAGCCCCCGGAACTTTCGGGAATCTCTCATTTTCTGGAACATACCGTATTCAAGGGCACCAAAAGCAGGTCAACCTTTGACATAGCAGCTTCACTCGAAAGTGTTGGAGGACATTTGAATGCCTTCACTACCAAGGAATACACCTGCTATCATGCCCGTTTTCTCAGTGAATACCTGGAGGATGCCGTGGACGTCCTGTCAGATATTCTACTTCATCCCATTTTTCCTGAATCTGATATAGAACGCGAAAAGTCTGTGGTTCTGGATGAATTACGGGATAGCAAGGATGTACCGGAAGAAGTTGCTTTTGAAACCTTCGAGAAATTTCTTTTCCCGGGAAGTTCATTGGGTGAATCCATCCTGGGTAATGAAGACACGATCAAGAGTTTCAATGCAGATAAGCTGGATCGTTATCTGGATCAACACTACGGTCCGGAAAATACCATCATCGTGGCTGCAGGCTATGTAGACCATGAAGAATTGGTAAAATTGATCTCAGCTCGCTATGATAGAAAAAGCAGTGGTGAAAATAAATATGAAGCCTTTGACCACGCGCTCTACCAACCGGGGAAGGAAGTTCGTACAAAAGATATTCAGCAAAGTCATCTCATTGTAGGCTTGCCAATATTTTCCGTCTTTGATGAACGTCGCTATGATGTGGCTGTCCTCAATTCCATTCTCAGTGGGGGAATGAGCTCGAGGTTATTCCAGAATATTCGGGAAGCTCATGGAGTTGCTTATCAAATATTTTCTTTTGTCAGCCTTTATCGGGACGCGGGATCATTTGGAGTATATCTGGCAACAGATCCTGCAAAACGAGATAAAGCTGTGGAATTAACCCTGGCTGAATTGGACAAAATGGTCGCCGACCCGGTGAGCGAGACTGAATTGGAACGGGTTAAAGCACAATACAAATCAGGTATCGTCATGGGTGATGAGTCCATGGAGCGCCGCATGCTGCGCTTGGGTCGACAGCAGATATATTATGGGGAAAATGTCAGTCTCGATGTCTTCCTGAAGAAGATAGAAGCCATAGATTCACATAGAATTCAAGTCTTGGCACGAGAATTGTTCAATCCCTCATCGTTTTTTACAAGTATTTTAGAACCTGCAAATGGGCAAAATAATTAATGGGAGGCAAACATGATTGTCGGAGTACCTAAAGAGATCAAACCAAATGAAAACCGGATCGCAATGACCCCCGGTGGTGTGGAGTTATTAGTATCCAATGGGCATCAGGTTATCGTTGAAAACAATGGTGGCATGAATAGTGGTTTTGCCAATGAGCTGTATGTTGAGGCTGGCGCTTCCATCGAATCTGATGTGGACAAGATCTGGGCTCAAGCTGATATGATTGTGAAGGTCAAAGAACCACAACCGGTTGAAATCGCTCGGTCACGTCCTGGCCAAATAGTGTTTACCTATTTTCACTTTGCAGCGGATGAAGCATTGACCCTTGATTTTTTGAAAGCTGGTGCCTGGGCAGTTGCTTATGAAACAATTGAGAACAAAAAACATTTATTACCCTTACTTGAGCCTATGAGTGAGGTTGCAGGTCGAATGGCTACCCAGGAAGGTGCTCGTTTTTTAGAACACTTCAGTGGTGGTCGGGGAGTGCTGCTTGGTGGTGTTCCTGGAGTTCACCCTGGAACTGTATTAGTGCTGGGTGGTGGAACTGTAGGTACTCACGCAGCTAAGATGGCTGCTGGTATGGGTGCTCATGTTTATATGTTGGATATCAATTTGGATCGTCTCCGTGATCTTGAAGATTTTATGCCCAAGAATGTCACGATGCTGTATAGCTCACCAGCTACCATTCGGGAGTTGTTACCGAAAGTTGATTTGGTCGTAGGAGCTGTACTATTACCAGGTGCAAAGGCACCCAAATTAATCACTCGAGAAATGCTCGGATTAATGAAAAAAGGTTCTGTAATCGTTGATGTAGCTGTTGATCAGGGTGGCTGCGTTGAGACATGCAAACCAACCACGCATGAAAACCCAACCTTCTTTGTAGATGATGTGTTGCACTATTGTGTAGCCAACATGCCAGGTGCAGTACCTTATACTTCAACTATTGCATTGACCAACGCTACTTTACCCTATGTTGTGAATTTGGCTAATAATGGTGTTAAGGCTGCCTTAAAAGCGGATGATGGTTTTGCCCTTGGTCTGAATATGGTTGATGGCAAGGTAACTTGTGAAGCAGTGGCCGAGGCTTTCGGTTTGGAGTATACTCCGGTAGACCAGGTCCTTAACTAAATTGTTGTTCCCTGTTTACAACAGGGGCCTGGTCTATCATAAGGTCTCTGAACAGTATGAATGGGGATTGACCACTACTACACCCACGCAATTCAAAGCCCAGATGCAGGGTCTTAAGCATCTGGGCTTTTCTTTTTCCACTATCATGGATCATGAACCCCGGAATAATGAGATTCTCATCACATTTGATGATGGCTATTCCAGCATCAAAACCCATGCAGCTCCCATCCTGGAAGAGGTAGGGGGCGTAGCAACGGTATTCGCCATTTCCGATTATGTGGGAAGGAAAAATAGCTGGGATTATTTTCCAGAGGACAAACAGGTGCGCCATATGCCCTGGAGTGACCTCCGGGAATTACATGATCTGGGTTGGGAAATTGGATCCCATGGTCGGACCCACAGGCGCCTGATCAATATGAGCAAAAAAGCTATCAGGGATGAACTGATTACCTCCAAAAAACAGATCGAAGATCAAATAGGGCAGGAGGTCACAACTTTTTGTCCTCCTTTCAATGCCTGGAACAGCGATCTGCTGGATCAAATTGAAGAGGCTGGGTATAATCGAATCGCTATTTCATATCCCCTGACCGGCTTACCCAAGTGGGCTGGTGAATTTGTACCGCGTCTTGGGGTTTATTTGCATGATGCGCCGCCCCTTTTTCTGGCCAAGATCATGACGAATCCTCTGGCACCGATTGCAGTGCTACAGCAGCAATTGATCAATCTGGTTGGCAACGGAATTATCCTGGAAAATTGGCTTAAACCAAAACCTAAATAGATTTTGTTAAACCTGCCTACCTGAATATATTGCTCGCCGCTGAGCAAGATATCAGCTTGTTATTTTTTAAATGGAGAGGTGGCCGAGTGGCTTAAGGCGCACGCTTGGAAAGCGTGTGTACGGCAACGTACCGTGGGTTCGAATCCCACCTTCTCCGCTCAACCTACGTCCCGACTTGGTCGTCGGGATCTTCGGTTGGCAGGCAAACGGATTATTTGACCAACGTGTGGGGGCTTTGGGTATTAGCGATTTGCTGGTGGTTGCCAACTAT
>JAYEKW010000194.1:0-21867 GCA_034716895.1 Candidatus Neomarinimicrobiota bacterium | reverse complement strand
TGTCTCCAGTTCATCCAAAGCACGTACTTTGGAAAAATATTTTAAGAGTGGATCTGGTAAAACGATATTGAAGAAACGAATTTTACAGACCAAAGTGAAAACGTAGGTCTGCCCACCTTCTCCGCTCAACCTACGTCCCGACTTGGTCGTCGGGATCTTCGGTTGGCAGGCAAACGGATTATTTGACCAACGTGTGGGGGCTTTGGGTATTAGCGATTTGCTGGTGGTTGCCAACTATTTAATCCAAGTGGATTTAAAATTATGCATTATGTTTATTGTCTTGAAAATAGAGAAAAGAACTACCTATATGTAGGCTCGACCAGTAATCTAAAAATTCGATTGTCTCAACACAGCACCGGCAAGTGTAAATCAACTAAACCATATATTCCACTTGAATTGACAGCCTATATTGCTGTCTCCAGTTCATCCAAAGCACGTACTTTGGAAAAATATTTTAAGAGTGGATCTGGTAAAACGATATTGAAGAAACGAATTTTACAGACCAAAGTGAAAACGTAGGTCTGCCCACCTTCTCCGCTCTTTAAAGACAATTTTATATGTTCGAACCTGAAAGGTGTTTCAGTAAAGCACCATGGGTTCGAAAATGCAGTAAGGTGAACGTGGTCGATATGAACATAGGTTTGCCCACCACAAAAAGAACCACATCCAACCCTTGAAACAACCCTGAATTACTACCTGAAACACAAGCTCTTGGCCTAGGTCACATTCTCAGGTAAAGACTTGTTTCAAACACGACTTATCATAAATTTCATGATTAAATGAAAAAATGGTCAGAATAGACCGAAAAAAGTACCAGGATGACATGTCAATGGTTTTGAATTACTTCAAGTGGATCAAATTGAAAAGTGCAGTGGCTGCTTTAGGTGCAATTCTATTGCTGGGCATGCCTCCTGCAGTCTATGGCCAGGAAGAGGATCTGTTTGGAGATGAATCAGATGAGAGCCTGCTCTTTGGTGATGAATTCGATCTGGGTAGTGATGACCTCTCCTTCGATTTTGAAGATGACGAAGAGGCTGATACAACCACTGTGGAAGAGGATGACTTCTTCGGTGATTATGATGATGAATCGGATGAGGAAACAGCTGATACAACTGAGATCGAAGACGATTGGGGCTTTGGTGATGACTTTAACTTCGATGATTCGCTTGGAGTGGACTCCACTGATCAATTCACAGAAACAGAATTCTCCGACCACCCCTTAAATTTTAGGCAAGCTGTCCACGGAACCTTCATGGAGGGCACGGGGTTGACCATTTCATTCTATTCACCCCAGTATGTTGCGGACAAAATGAGCACCTGGTATTCCTATATGGATTATTCCATGAGTATTGAATTTCCCTGGCACTATGAAGTGGATCCAGCCAATATTTCTTTTCTGCTCGATGTATCCAGCTTCAATTTTAAGAATTCATTCCCCGCTGGTGGCTCCTTTACCGGTGTCTCAATTATGCCCATGGTGCGAGCCGAAGCTTTCGGTCTGGAAGCCGAAGCCGGGGTGGGGATGTATGCACCGACGTTTGGCATCATGGCTGGACTGGGATATTCTTACCAGTATCAATCAATATTCATTTCGGCAGGTTATCGTTGGAATTGGGCTTACAATATTGACCCCATTGGCTCTGGCTGGTGGTTAGAACCGCGTTTCACAACTGGGATCAAACTGTGGTAGTCCTGAAACCCAATAGCAGACACCTCGAAGTACATGAAGGTCTCTTTCATGCGTCTTCGCGAGAGAGTGTAACGACTGCGGCGATCTGTAGCCCTGAGTTAAAGCACGAGCATTCTGATTTGCCCCGTATTCCAATCTTCAATTTTAAAGTTTCAGTATTGACGCCACCGCAAAAAGTATTTAAAAAAAGCATGAATATCGACTTAACTACAATATTCATAACAGGTTACGGAAATATGGCGTATGTTTATGATAATCAACACTTTGCGTCTCTGCGTGCTCTGCCTGCCCGCACGAAGTTATACGCAGGCGGGCGAGAGGTGCTTTTTGCGAAGCCGTTAGTATTAATTTTCACTTTTATCCTCCTATTCATAGCGCCTCAACCAGTCCTGGCTCAATCCGAGTCC
Source organism: Candidatus Neomarinimicrobiota bacterium (assembly GCA_034716895.1). NCBI lineage: Bacteria > Pseudomonadati > Fidelibacterota > Fidelibacterota bacterium. The sequence goes on along the minus strand of JAYEKW010000194.1, from coordinate 19,770 downwards.
ACTGCTGATCAGGTTGATAGCCTTGATACTATCGAAGAGGGCTTTAGTGGTTCTACCAATTCGGATATTGATTACGAAGCCTTGGTTAAAGAATTGTATGGCGAGGATCCCAAGCAAGCTACAGCACCTGAACCTGAAGTGGTCACTGAGCCGATCAGGAGTCGGAAAAAGGATATGGGACCAGCGCCGGGACTCCTGAAAAACAGTTTCTTGCATGGTGCTCATCTGGCCGTCAATGCCGCTTCACCTTTTGCAGTTTCTGACCCGCTATTCTCATGGTATTCATTTATTGATGGCAGTGTCACCTTCAAATTACCCTATGAAGTGTATGTGGAGAGCATCCCGTTGTACATTCTGTTTGAAGTCTCAAGCTTTAGTTTTACGAATTCCTACCCGGAAGGGGGCACTTTCGAAGGGATTTCCTATATTTTGCAGGGTTCTACCATTGGAGACCACGCCGGGGCGGTGGTGGGATTTGGACTGTGGAGCCGCAGTATGGGCAGTATGTTGGAATTGAATTATCGTTTTCGCCCGACCAAGAACACATTTTTCCGCCTGGGTACCCGTGGTGTTTTGATCTCCGATATTGATCCGGTAGGTAATGCCTGGTGGCTGGAATTAAGACTTTCCACCGGATTAGAGTTGTAAGCATTTAAAAGAATTTTAGAGAATACTATTATGCAGAAAAAATACCAAAAATTGACCTCCAAAATGCTTAAAGCATTGTTATTCATACTTCTTGTGAATGCTTCTCTCCTTATGGGACAAACATTTGTGACAACTGGTGGAACCGTGACCTCAGGATATTGGAATGCTGGCAATACGGGTGGTCAGGCTGATTTCATCGTTCCAAACGATGGCACCATCAGGTGGGTTAACCTGCAAATTGAGGTCAATGATGATGACACCTATATCCAGATAGGTGATGCTGAAACTGCTTCTGCTCAGGAAAATAAATCGATTTCACGGACCGCTACTCAAATTGAGGATGCTGGTGGTTTTGGTGATGGCGATTCCTTTGACATTGTGGCCATTTTTCTAACCAGTGGTTTGAGCTCCGTCGATACAACTGTTCTGGCAACCGGGATAGTTGTTGATGAGACTGCTCCTGCAGGTTTTCAGGTTGGTACCGTCATCACTTCAGGTGGCAATGTATCAGCTGGTTACTGGAATGATACCAATACGGATCTGGCAGTTACCGTTCCCATAGCAGCTGATGGAACGCTGCAGAACGGATCATTGCAAATTACTGGTTCTGTTGGGACTAACGCTGCCGAAAACCTGGGGTCAGCTGAAATTGTACTCATCGCCGGTACTGATCAAACCATCGATCTAGATGATACCGATTTCGTCAATAAAGACTGGTTCCTGGATTCGCAGACATTTTCATTAACCGCAACTTTGAGTGATGTAGCCGGGAATAGCACTGAGGCAACAGCGAGTATCACAACCCTGTATATCGATCAAACCTCCCCCTCAATCAGCTCTATCGAATCTTCTACAGCAAATGGCACCTATGGTGTGGGCGAATCTGTCAACGTTACAGTTAACTTTGATGAGACCGTTACACTAAGCGGTGGTGATTTGCTTACAAATTTGAACGCCGGTGCCCAACTCACCACTAATGCCTTGAATTCCGCCTCATTTTCAGAAACTTATGTCATTGCTGAGGGCGATGATGCACCATCATTGAATGTGACCTCGTTTGCCTTATCAGGTGGGAGTACAAAACTGCTGGATGCTGCTGGAAATAATGCTGATCTGGTAACAATCTCCTCCAATTTAGCAGATAATACTGACCTGGTAGTGGATGGAAGTACCCCTTCAGTGACAAATATTTTTTCAACCAGCGATGATGTTAGTTATGGTGTGGATGAGACAGTCAATGTTACCATCACATTCAGTGAGTCCATTACGTTGAGCGGTGGAAATCTGCTGGTGAATATTGATGCCAGTGATACCGATGTGACCATTACACCATTTAGCAACAGTACAACTGCCAGCGGAATCTACACTGTCGCAGGTGGAGATGCCAGTTCTGACCTTACGGTAACATCGCTGAGCTTGTCCGGTGGCAGTCTGGTGGATGCAGGTGGCAATTCAGTCGACCTGACTTTACCAGGCGCTGACAATCTGGCTGACAATAATGCAATATCCATTGATGGCGCTGCCCCAGCGGACTTCACGGTTTCCACAGTGACCATGACAGGGAATGATGTGGTTGGCGGATACTGGAATAGTACCAACACAGGGATAGATATCCTGGTTCCAATAGCCAACGACCCCAGTTTAGAAGGCGGAACGATTCAGATTCAGGGATTCTTTGCTGATATTTCAGGAGCGGAGAGTTTCGGAAATGCGGTCACTATCCTGGGGACAAATCTGGGTGGGAATGTCACGGTTTCTCTAACTGACACCCAACTGGAAGGATTGAACGGTTTTGCAGATGATCAAACTCTAAAAATTACTGCAGTATTGGCTGATGCTGGTGGGAATAGTACGACAGGAACTCAAAGTGCCAACACTTTTGTTATTGATGAAACGGTTCCGGATATTTCCGCCATCAGTTCCACAACCTCAGATGGAACTCACGGTATCGGTGATGAAGTCAATGTTACCATTACCTTCTCTGAGAATGTGTCCATCAGCGGTGGAGATCTGCTCACAAATTTGAATTCATCAGCCCAATTAACTACTTCAAGTATTACCAATATCAGCTCACTTTCCCAAATCTACACTGTACTGGCATTGGATGAATCAACCGATCTTTCGGTCACAAGTCTGACACTATCCGGCGGAAGTGTTGATCTTGTGGATGGCGCTGGAAACCCCATTGATCTGGCATTGCCGGCATCCAATCTGGCCACTACGAGTGCTTTGGTTATTGATGGAATCGACCCTACGATCATTTCGATAACGTCAAGCTCGGCTGATGGCAGCTATGGTGTTGATGATATCATTAATGTTACAGTTACTTTCAGTGAGGCCGTGACTTTAAGCGGGGGAAATCTGGAAGTAGACCATGATGCCAGCGCCACCGATGTGCTCATCACATCCATTCTAAGCACCACAATCGGGACTCAAGACTACACCGTAGCTTCCGGCGATGCCAGTAATGATCTAACAGTTACTGCTCTGGGTTTATCAGTGGGAGGAACCTTACAGGATGCTGGGGGAAATGATGTTGATCTCAGTGATATTTCAGGTGTCACAAATATTGATGATGGATCGGATATTTTAGTTGACGGAGCTGATCCGGCTGATTTTACAGTGGGCACCGTAACCGTGACAGGCGGAGATGTGGTTGACACCTATTGGAATGACACCAATACAGGAATGACAGTCGCGGTTCCAATCGCCATAGAGAACAGTCTCGCTGGAGGAAGCGTTCAGGTCCAGGCCTTTTTTAACGATATTTCAGGAGCGGTTGATGTTGGATCGGCAGTGGCTATTGCCGGCGGTCATCTGGGTGGCGATCTTACCGTTACCCTAACAGAAGCAGATGTTGAAGGGATTGCCGGCTATGCTGAAGACCTGGTTCTGAAAATAACAGCTGTGATCACTGATGATGGTGGGAACACCACCACTGGTACCCAAAGTGCCAACACTTTTACCATTGATACAACTGCCCCAACCATTACAGCTATCAGCTCAAATACCGCCAACGGAACCTACGGAGTTGGCGATGATGTCAATGTGACCATCACTTTTGATGAAAATGTAACCCTCAGCGGTGGTAATCTGATTACCACACTAAATACATCAGCTGAATTGTCTACTGAGACCATTGCCAATACCAACAGCATTTCTGAGACTTACACCATTGCTGAAGATGATGAGACCAGTGATCTAACAGTCAGCGCCATCGCCTTATCAATAGGAACCGCAGATCTTATCGATGCAGCCGGTAACCAGGCTGACCTTACGCAACTGCCTCTAGACAATATTGCGGAAACTAGTGCCATTGTCGTTGATGGTGTATTACCAACAGTTACAGCAATATCCTCTACTACTGCAAATGGCAACTATGGTGTCTATGCTGACATCAATATAACCATCACCTTCAGTGAGGCAGTGACGCTAAGTGGGGGAGATCTGGAAGTTGATCATGATGCCAGCGGAACGAATGTGCTTATTTCAACCATTTCAAGCAGTACTACTGGAACCCAAACCTATACAGTGGCTGCTGGAGATGTTAGTTCAGATCTGACCGTCACGGAATTAAGCTTATCCGCAGGTTCACTTCAGGATGCTGGAGGTAATGATGTCGATCTCACGGATATTGCCGGTATTTCGAACATCGATGATACAAGAAATATTGTAGTTGATGGTGATAGTCCAGCAGCATTTCAAGTATCCACAGTAGTCACTACGGGTGGTACTGTGGTTGCCGATTACTGGAATAGTTCTAATACCGGTGTGAATGTCACCGTACCCATTGCTGATGATGCCAGTCTCCAGGGCGGGAAAGTCCTCATTACAGCAAAAGTGGGATCCAATGCTTTTGAAGCAGTCGGTGATAGCTCATCCATTCTGGCTGTAGATGCCAATAAGATTATTTCCCTGAGCTATAACAATATCATCAATATTTCCGGCTATGAAGATGGAGCAGTCCTGACCTTTTCAGCTGTCATCCGTGATGATGTCTTTAATTATACAACTGGTACTCCCAGTGCAACCACTCTAACAGCAGATGTGACAGATCCCACTATCTCAAGTATTACCTCTCTTCCAGGGTCTGATAATATCGAAGTTGGCGGCAGCGTCGATATCACAATAACCCTCAGTGAGGCGGTTACCCTGGTTGGCGGAACGGTAATAACGACTCTGGAAACCGGAGATACTGATGCCCAGCTTAGCACTTCAAGCATATCAGATGCGATCTCATTCACCGAGACCTACACCGTATCTGAAGGTGAGGTAGCCAGTGATCTGAATGTAAGTCTGGTAGCCTTGAGTGTTGGTACATTACGGGATGCAGCCGGCAATGATATCGACCTGAGCTTACCTGGAGCTGATAATCTGGCAGACAATAGTAATTTGGAGATCGACGGAGTAATCCCCACCATTCTTACCATAACATCCACAACTGTTGATGGCAATTACATCCTGGGTGATGAGATCAATGTGACTGTCACCTTCAGCGAAGCACTTACCCTGGTGGGCGGTAACCTGATTGTAACCATGGAAACAGGTGGGACTGATCGTCAGGTCACCATTTCCAGCATCAACAATAGTTCCATTAGTGCGGGCACCTACACGGTTCAGAGCGGAGATGCCAGTCCTGATCTGACAGCATCTAACATCACATTGTCTGCTGGTAGTCTCCAGGATGCTGCTGGTAATGATCTTGATCTGACCTTGCCCGGCAGCGCCGACAATTTGGCGGGTAGCAGTGATTTTGTAGTAGATGGTGTTGCACCGGCAGATTTTACGGTGGGAGCTGTTATCACCTCTGGCGGAACAATAACCGCCAGTTACTGGAACGATACCAATACAGATGTTGAGGTTACAGTACCCATCGCCAGTGATGCCTCATTGCAGAATGGGACCTTGCAGATCCAGGCTCGAACGGGTGCCAATGCTTTTGAAAATCTTGGTTCAAGTGCTACGATAAGTTCCATCGGTGTAGATCAAACCGAAAGCTTTACATTAGGTGTGTTTGAAGCTATCAACGGATTTTCAGAAGGTGCCACTGTACAATTCACAGCCATAATTACAGATTCGGTGGGAAATAGCAATACGGGTACTACCAGTGTGACCACTCTCCTGGTTGACCGTGTGAATCCGACAATAATTGAGATCACATCCTCACCAGCAGGGGGTAGCCTCAGCATTGGTGAATTTGCTGATATAACCATTTCATTCAGTGAAGCGGTTACCTTGGCCGGCGATGTTCTGGTAACCACTCTGGAAACGGGAGATACAGATGCTGAATTGACCACAGCTGTTTTTACAGGGCTGGATGAGATCACTGAACGCTACACAGTTGCTGAAGATGAGGTGTCCGCAGATCTGGATGTCACAGGATTTGATTATGGTGTTGGCACTCTGCGGGATGCTGCCGGAAACAATATCGATCTGAGTTTACCGGTTGGTGAGAATCTAGCCGATAACAGCGCTTTGATAATTGATGGTGATGTACCCTACATCGTGAGTTTAAGTAGTACTGTGCTGACTGATTCACTGGGTCTAACTGAAACTCTGGAGATTGACGTAGAATTTTCCGAAACAGTAACTCTGGAAGGGGGCAATTTAATATTGACCCTGGAAACAGGCGACACTGACCGCGAAGTTACTATACCCGCTTTTAGCACTTCAACAACTGCCAGTGGAATCTACACGGTTCAGGTCGGCGATGTCAGTCCTGATCTGACCATCTCAGATATCAATCTTTCGGCCGGCACCCTGCGAGATGCTGCTGAGAACGATGTTCTACTTACCCTGCCTGTTGACGACAATCTGGCTGACAACAACGATATTCTCATCGATGGGATTGTTCCAGAGGCGTTTACTTCAGGTGATATCCTCACAATTGGCGATCCGGTTGTTACGGGTTACTGGAATGAGGACAATACGGATTTTGAAGTCATTCTACCTGTGACCGGTACCGATGTATCCCTGAATGGGGGAGTCGCTTATCTGGAAGCACGAGTGAATGCAAATGCTTTTGCCGCACTGGGAAATAATGTTGCTGTAGGCACGAACCCGGTTACGCTAAGTATCACCCGAACTCAGTTGGAAACTGAACTTGCTGGCTATTTTGCAGGTGGAACCATTCAAGTACGTGGAATCCTTACGGATATTGCCGGAAACAGTACAATTGGTGCTACAAGCGGTGTTGAACTGATCATTGATCAGCTTGACCCGACTCAGACCACCACTGGAACTATCGTAGTCTCAGGTGGCAATGTCAATCAAGGCTATTGGAATTTGACCAATGAGGATATCACCATCTCAACTGACCTGGATGCTGAGACATCATCAATAGGCGGTACGCTGCAACTTCAGGCGGCCGCTGGTGTTGCTGGTAGTTTTAGTGATATAGGCAGTGATTCAATTTTAGTAACCATCAATACTACCCACGCAACCATTCTATCAGCTGCTGATCTGACCAGCTACGGTATTACTGATGGAGACACCTTGCAATTCAGGGCACTGATCACCGACATAGCTGGCAATCTTACATCAGGCCTGGCAGGTATTAATACACTGGTCGTTGATTATAGCGATCCTGCAGATTTTACCGTTGGGACTGTCACAGCAACCGGCGGCACCGTTGTCCCCCAATACTTCAATGCTGGAAATGATGGTGCTGAGGTTACGGTTCCCATTGATCCAACTGACAATTCTCTCATCGGCGGTAATGTTCAATTACGCGTATCCATTGATGGTGCTGAAGCAGAGAGTATGCTGGCACCGATCACTATCACAGAACTGGTGGACATGGATATCCCCATCACTCGTGCTGAACTGGAAGGACTTGCCGTAGATATTGAGGGAATGATCTTCACTTTTGATGCCTTTATTACCGATGCGACTGGAAATGTAACCCTGGGTTCCGAAAGTTCTGACCAATTGAAGATTGACGAGATATTCCCCGTGGCAAATGACTTTATTGATCTGGTGACCACTGGTGATGATATCATGACCGGGTACTGGAATAATACCAATACCGGGATCGCTGTAACAGTTCCTATTGCCGATGATATCTCGCTGGTCGGTGGTACTTTGCAACTCTCTGGCGATCTGATTCCCGGGGATGCGGTATTCGAGGTGTTTCCCACATCTCAAAACATTAATGCACTCACCGGTTCAGTGGCTATTTCTATCCCGGATACTGAGATCGAAAACCTGGAAGGTGGAGTTGGTTTTGTAGATGGTCTTACTATAGAATTCAGGGCTATTGTCACTGACGTTGCCGGTAATGTAACTACCTCCAACACCAGTAGTGTGACTCTTGAGATCGATCGGGCAGCACCTGTTGCTCCTGATATCACAGCACTTATTGTCAAGGGCAGTAATCAGGTGGATGGTGTTTGGAATTCAGGGGCAGATAGTCTGTTGCTGGCTGTTCCAGTAGTGACTGGAGGTGACCCGAGTCTGGTGACTGGTTTTGTCCAGGTGTTGATGTCTATTGGCGGCACTTCAGATGAGAACCCCTATGAGCTGGTAGTTGTCGATAGCTTTTTCATACCGGGTGAGGATACAATTCGGTTTGCCAGTAGTGATATCGCAGCACTTTCGAATTTTGATGATCTTGAGACCTTGTATTCCAGGATATTGATTCAGGACCGGGCAGGGAATGAAACCATCAGCGGAACCTCAACACATGAGATTCTCATTGATGTGGGTCCGCCTGCACCATTTGATTGTGGACTTTTGACCGCTACAGACGGGACCGTTGTGACAAATGCATACAATAACACCAACACGGGCATTTCTCTGGAAGTTCCCATTGCTGATGATGCCAGTCTCTTAAACGGTAGTGCTATCATCAAAGTGAGCTTGCATAATCTGGATACATTTCCACCGGAGCTGGTTGAACCAGCGGATATTGACACTGTGACCATATCTGCCATCAATACAACCCTAACCTTGACACTTGACCATGCAACCCTGAGTGCCCTGGCCGGGTTCGGCTCAAATTATGAAATGGCTGTAACTGCCGGTTTACTTGATTACGCTGGTAATCAAGAGGTGGGTAGTGAAGTTTACCAGCGCTTGACCATTGATCTGGATGGACCCGAATTACCGGTCATTAATGATACCACAACGGTTGGCGGTATGGTAGCCAATGGTTTTTGGAATGCATCCAACTCAGGAATTGAAGTGGTTGTTTCTACACCGGCGATTGCTGATACCAGTCTTCTGGGTGGCTATTTTCAGGTTCAGGGTCATGTTGGTTTTGAAAGTTACACCGATCTCGGTGATCCTGTTGCCATAGCGACAGCTAACTTTTCGGAGTTATCCATTACCATCGATTCGACTGAAATCGAATCATTGTCAGGTTTTGGTGAAGGTCTGCAATTTGATCTTCGCATACTCATGGTAGATGGACGTGGGAATGATACAACCGGTGCCATAACGGTTAACTGGCTTACCATCGATCAAGTTATACCCATTGTCGGTAGCTTTGTTACCGGAAGTACAACTACTGATCCATATATCAATGAGGTAGATACTCTTAAAGCACGCTGGCAGAATTTCAGTGATGCGACCACAGGCATTTCCGGATACGAATATGCTATTGGAAATGCTGTTGGAAGCGATGATTTTGTAGCCTGGCAGTCAGTTGATACAACCTTTCTGGATACGCTGATGACCTATACACATGCAGATGAATACGTATTGAATGTAAGAGCATCGGATGGTGCTGGTAATATCTCCGATATTCTCAGTAGTTCTGCGATTATGGCAGATCTGGAAACACCGAACTCCACCAGTGCGGTCAACCCCTACTATCTGATCGAGGATTGGGTGGATGTTAACTCATTTGGTGGTTTGTATTCTGACGGACTTGCTGGTGTGGACATCCTGTGGCTGGATCTTAGCCGTGAATCCGATACCCTGTACTGGGATGGCGCGGATTGGGTATCTGATAGTACCAGTCTTGAGTTACCCATCATTCACGACGGGATCTGGAACTATAGTATTGCTGCTGATACCCTGACCAACCATGAGAATTATTTCATCCGCTTGCTGGCAGTTGACAGCGCCGGGAATCGCCAGGCTTCAGCCACATTGGATACTTTCCAATTCATCATTAATTCGGCTCCGGAGCTCTTCACTTTTGCGTCTGATACCACAACGTTGGAGGATGAGTCCTTTACTTATCTTCATTATGCAACTGACCCGGATTTTGAAACCACCAGAGGCGATAGTCTTATTTATTCTCTGGGAGTTGGAGCTCCAGCCGGGATGACCATTGATTCTGTTGGAACCATGAGTTGGACTCCAGTCGATTCGGCCGTTGGTCAACATAGCTATACCACTTATGTTACTGATCTCCTGGGGCTTCAGGATTCAGTTCTCTGCGTCCTGACTGTGATCAATGTTAACGATCCACCTGAACCAGTGACATTACTGCTGCCCGCCGATAGCACTCAACTGATGCCGGCAGATGGCTTGTTGTTGACCTTTTCCTGGACAACTGCATTTGATATCGAGGAAAATGAGGTTCGTTACGAGATCACCATGCAGGGGAGTGGCTATGATACGACTATCGCTACCCTGGACACTGCTCTCACCGTAGATGTATCAGTTATGGATTATCCTGTGAGTATTGTGGAATGGTTTGTTAAGGGTTTTGACCCAGAGGATACTTCCGCAGTGGCTGATACCTTTCATGTGACCACATCGGCTGCCTTTGCAGCGCTGAATACGGACAGTATTGCCGTCGATATGAGCCGTTTTACGAATCTGGATACACTGGTAAATTTAAAGAATCTGGGATTGACTGATCTACGCTGGTCCTTGGTTGAGGCACCTGCCTGGCTCACGTTCTCCACTGAATCCGGCACGCTAGGTTATGCGGATAGTGTTGATATTGCATTTAATATTGATCTCGCCGGTTTTACGGTTGGCGGCTATGAAGGCATTTTCCGATTGGCGACCAATGATCCATTACAGGATACCCTTTCCATCGATGTAACCATGGGTATTTACGATATCCCAACGCCAGTATTGGCATTTTACAAGAATCCGGCTTACCCGCACTTCTACGAAATGATGATCGTAGATAGTTTGGGGATGATCGATACTCTGATTCTCACCCATGCCGGAGATACGCTGGAACTTACTGAGATCGATACATTCAGTTATCTGGCCACGGTGGAGATCGCCGCCGAAGGACTCAATAGTTTTGAATTGTATGCGTCCAACTGGGTGGGTGATACAACCATCGCTACCAATATTACCGTCAGTTTGGCGCGGAGTGGCGTGGAGTGGCTGGCCCGTAGCCCTGATGATCTGTTTGAGGTCAGGGGGACCGCGAGAAGTGTTCATTATTCTTCACAACTGGCTATCCTGGATAGTACGCTCAGTTCCATTGATGATGCCCGTTACAGGGTGCTCAGCGACGGTGTGAGATTGGCTGAACCGGTCATGGTCAGCATGCAGGTCTCAACAGGTGATCAGGCGATCTATCTTCGTGACGAGGCTGGTGACTATGTTGAATTACCTTCCATCAATGATGGTGAAAGGGTCAGGTCCTGGGCCGAGAGCATGGGCGCTTTTAAATTGGGACCACGGACTATTATTGTGCCGGAACATAGCCAATTATCCCAGAATTATCCAAATCCGTTTAACCCCGCCACTTCAATCGATTATGATATTGGATTTTTGGATGGTCTCGATCAGAATGTAGAGTTCAGTATTTACAATATCAGGGGACAGGAGATTCGCAATCTGGTGAACACCCAGCTTCAACCGGGTCAGTATTCCATCACCTGGAATGGTCTGGATGAACAGGGCCGCCAGGTCAGTAGTGGGATCTATTTCGCCCGATTAATGACGGGCAAAGGGTATATCAAAACCGTTAAAATGCTGGTTCTCAGGTAGGAGGTGTTGAGATGAAGAAAATGACAATGATCCTGGCACTGCTTCTATTAACCCTATTCATGGGGTGTCGGGAAAAGATAGAACCGGAAGCAGACGATTTTGTGGAATATGGTTGGACCTTGTATGCTGAGCGGGATTTTCTGGCTGCGTATGCTGAGTTTCAGGAAGGTGTCACCATGGATTCCATGTACATAGATGGCTATAATGGTTCGGGTTGGTGCTATGTGGAATTCAACAGCCCGGATACAGCTATTGCCATTTTCAGTGAGGGGCTGGACTATATTACAGTTGATAGCAGTCAAGTCCGTTTCGAAATGCTGGCTGGTTTAGCCCTGAGTTATCATGTTTCAGGTGATTATGGCAGGGCGATCACTCGCGGGACAGAGCTGTACACTTTCCGTCCAGTTTTTGAATTTACCCATGACTGGCGCATCAATTATATGGATATCATCATAATGGTGGCAGCTTCTCATTATGCACAGGGGAGTTTTAGTACGGCATTGACCTGGGTGCAAAAACTGGATGAGACCTTTACAGTTGATGTCAGCACCAATAAAGGTCGGGCTGATCTGATCAAAAAGATTGAGGCTTTACAAAATATATAGCTAATTTGATGCAATTAATGTTGATCCATGTGGAAGAAATTTATCGAATTGTCAGATTAGCTGTGAAAGGCACCCACAAATAAACTCTGCGTCTCTGCGAGAGCACTTTTATGAGACCACCAACCATAAGCATGAAATAAAAAGATTGAGATTAGAAAAATGATAAGATCACTAAAAATTATTATCGTGTTGTCCATAACCTCCCTATTGATGTGGAACTGTTCTTCAGGTGTCACCAGTGCCGAGGTTGATAAAAAGCTAAAGGCTCAGAATAGCAAGAATGCCAAGTTTCAGCAGATGGCGATCAAAAAGATCGGCGCTTTGGAGAAAGAAGTCAAGTCGCTTAAAAAGAATCAGGGCAAACTGGGAAAACAGATCCCTGTTATTGTGAAACAGATCAAGATTTTAAAAAGAGCTATTGCTGAGAGCGGTAAAGGCGTTTCACCTGAAATGGAAGCCCAGTTGGAGGCACTGATCACCAGTCTGGAGGCTATGGAGCAAGAACTGACCCTGGTAAAAGAGCTGGGACCAGCAGTTCCCCTGGAGCCTGAGGAAAAAGCCCCGCCAATTCTCATCAGAGGATCTGATCAGGAACGGATCTATCGCCAGTATGGTGAACCCATCGAACGCTATATTGTAGATGATAAAAATCAGGTATGGCTCTATGATAATGGTGTTGCTGTATTTGACATGAACGGCAGGATCGTCTCTATCGAATTCAAATAAATCTCAAATTCCTGACTGGGATTCGAATCTCAGTCTGGAAACTCATAAATTAACCAATAGCCCCGGAACCTGAGTATATCGAAGGACGGGGCTTTTTATTATCAGACAGTTTCTCCAATTGCTTAACGCAAGAAGCAGGTTCTGCTATCTGAACTACAGCATGGTTGCTAAGGATTCATCATCAGCGATCTACAAATATTCAAGTTTCTAATTTCAAATTTCACAACGTTAGCTCCCAGTCACCAGCGTCAGGATTAGCATAAAATCTTGCCGGGTGATATTATTTTTCTAGGCATACACCTTTTGTACACCTATATTAAATCGATAAGAATCAGTGGATAGAGAAGTGGAGGCGAAATGTATCAGGATTATGGAAAATTTGATCGCGCTGAACGATTGATCCAACATGTAATAGAAGTTTTCGATCTTGTTGAAATACTTCCTGCTGAAAGCGCTGGTTGGTCAAAATGCAGCTCCAGTGAAGCATATAATGATGATAAGGTGAGGAGTTCTGAGTTGGTGGCAGGGAGCGCTCAGCCAATTATTCAAACGGGAATTCGCAATAACCAGATTGGGATTCGAATCCCAGCCTAGACAACAGGTAACCAAATGCTGACCAAAAAACAACGCGATCTTTACGAGTATATCTCACAGTTCATCCAGAGCCATCAAATGGCTCCCACCATTGCTGAGATCCGGGAATATTTCGGTCTGGGTTCCAATTTTTCCATTCAGAAGAAACTGAACATACTTCGGGAAAAGGGCTACATCGGGTTTGACAAAAGCAATACCGCCCGCAATATCAGGCTCACTGGTCTGGTGGGGGAAACCATGGTTCTTAATATTCTGGGTGTGGTGACTGCCGGTATTCCCATTGAGGCCATTGAGATCCCTGAGCCGGTAGAGGTGCCTCAATACCTTCTGAAAGGAACCAATAATTTTGCCTTGCGGGTACGGGGGGATTCCATGATGGATGCCAATATTGAGGATGGGGACGTCATCATTGTCAAACCTCAGGCCAAGGCCGATACGGGCCAGATCGTGGTGGCAACCATCAATGGTGAAGCCACGGTCAAAAAGCTGGATCTGTATCCCGGCGGCGTGACGCTACGCCCCTGCAACAACTCAGGCCAATACAAGCCCATTCAGGTGGGGGAAGAGGATGAATTTGCTCTCAAGGGAGTGGTAGTGGGTTTACTGAGGCAGTACCAGGCGTAGTGGTTGTGAATGCAGAATATCGAACAAGGAATATTGGATGTTCTCATACCCCCGCCTTGAAAGGCGGGGTAAGTAACAGCAACTATATGGTACTTGGGCCTTGCAGTAACTCCTGCTTCACTCATATCAATTACCCCGCCCTTCAGGGCGGGGATAGGTGAAACTCAGGGTTAAAAGGGCTTTAGCCCAACAGGATAAACTTAGAGAATCAAATGAAATACAATTCAATTATGACCCCAGCTTCGACCCTTATCCGCGGTCCCCGAGGTAGAAGGCGGCCTGTGTTTGGATCGATATCCCAGACCAGGCCAGCAGCCAAACTTTCATTCAAGTACAGGGCTGAACTCACCCTGCCACAGAGACGTCAGGTTCAACAGGTGATCACTCACAGCCGCCTGGCGAGTTAGTGCCATGCATCCGGTAACCCCCAGACACATTGGGTTACTCCCTGAATTCCGCATTGCGACTTGCGACCGACCTAGGTCTTCAACTACGACCCGGCTAACTTTCAGACTTTCAGACCTTCGCCTTTCAAACCTTCGCCTTTCAGACCTTCGACCTTCAGACTTTCGACCTTCAGACTTTCGACCTTCAGACTTTCGCCTTTCAGACTTTGGACCATGAAAGACGTCCTCCACATCGAGGTCCCCGCCTTCCCGGCCACAGTAGAGCAGGCGGCGAATAGTAAATATCGTAACCGGCCAGTGGTGGTTTCCTCTGGATCAGGTGGACGAGCCATCATACTCTCTGCCTCCTGTGAAGCCCAGCGCGAAGGTCTGCACAACGGAATGCTGCTTCGCCGAGCCCTCAAACTGGAACACCGTCTCATTGTGGTGGATTCCAATCCCGAACTGTATCAGCGCGCCATGACCGCCATGACTGAAAAAGTTTCCCACTACTCACCCTATGTTGAGCCACTGCGTTATGGACAGGTGGCCATCGATATGACCGGTACCACGCGCTTGTTGGGACGGATCAAGGATAGTGCCTATCGTATGCACAAAGATCTCCGTGATTCCTTTCATTTGACCTCCAGCATCGGTATCTCGATCAACAAACTGGTGTCCTCAGTGGCTGCCCGCTACATCCGCCAATATGCCGAGCTCTTTGATGTCTTACCGGGCAATGAGCGCACCTTTTTGGAGCCTCTGGATCTAAAGATGCTGCCGGGAATCGGCCAAACCACTGACCGGGTACTTCTGGAAGAACTGAATCTTCAAACCATTGGGATGCTGGCGGCAGTACCCCTTAACAAACTAGTCCTGATTTTGGGCAGGCAAGCGCTGACCTTGCATCAGAAGGCCATGGGGATGGATGACAGCCCCGTATTGCCCCCTGAACGGCGTTTAGAGCTCAAAGAGGAGTATACCTTCAGCGAAGACACCAATGATGACCATTTGATCATGGGAGTGATCTATTATCTCATCGAAAGTGGCTGCGTCAGGTTGCGGCAGCAGCATAAGAAGAGCAACAGTATCCGTATCTTTTGCCGCTATTCCGATAGCAAGGTGGTGACCCGAACCATCCGCTTTCCAGAGCCAACTCACCAGGAGTACCTCATGTTTTTTCAGACTCAAAAGATCTTTGAACAGCTTTTCGAGCGACGCACCCGGGTTCGTTATCTTTCCATTGGTTTTGAAAGACTCCTCCAGTCCGCCGAACAGATCAGCCTGTTCTCTCAGGTTATTGACCCCCATGCCGCCCGCCACAGTGCCCTGCATCAAGCCATGGACAAACTCCGCACCCGCCACGGCTACCCGGTTGTGAGGTTTGGATTGACCCACGCTGTTGCGTTAGAGCTTAGAGTCCCATCAAATTCATGAATACGGAAAAATTCAAAAATACATATAGAATAGAATCTGCCCGGTTACGCGGATGGGATTATGGGAGCAATGCGGCCTATTTTGTAACGATCTGTACCGCTGACCAAAATCATTATTTTGGTGAAATCAGGGATGGGATCATGCATTTGTCCGAAATTGGAGAAATTGCCCAGGCCTATTGGCAGGAAATCCCGCAACATTTCCATTTTGTTGGTTTTGGTTCATATGTCATCATGCCAAATCATGTACATGGGATTGTAATTATTGATAAACCCGATTGTGCATTTGGTATAAATACAGATTATGGTGATGGCAATGGTTGTAGAGACGTTGCATGCAACGTCTCTACCATTTCCGGACAATCACCCAGAACCACCACAAATGATCAGATGTCATCCATTTCACCAAAACCTGGTTCATTATCAACAATTATTCGATCATACAAATCCGCCGTAACCAAACGTGCCCATCTGGTTAATCCTAGTTTTACCTGGCAACCACGTTACCACGACCACATCATTCGAAATCCTGAATCAGATTACAGTATTGCCCAGTATATTCAAAATAATGTGAAGAATTGGGCTATGGACCGATTTTATAATTCTGATAAAATGTCGATTGTCTAATGCCTTTGGCAGCACAGGATGTTGATCAGGTATGATCCCCCTAGAAGTCCACAGCCACTACTCCTTACTGAGGGGGACCCTGTCACCCAAACATCTCTGCGATTTTCTGACTAAAAAGGGCTACCGGCAGTTTGCCATTGCCGATACCAATAACCTGTACGGTATGATCTATCTCTATCAAACCGCTCTTGAACACGGTCTGGATATGATCGTAGGCGCTACCCTGGATGATGTTAACCAGCGCAAGGCTGTGCTGCTGGTCAAGAATATGACAGGGTATTCTAATCTAAGCCGCCTCATCACCCAACGACATGCAGAGCAGCCCTTCGATCTTCCAAAAGCCCTGGTGGGCCGCCTGGAAGGGCTGGTGCTGATCACTCCGGACCGCGATCTGCTGCAAAGCTATCGCTCTGAGGATACCTACGTTTCTCTGGAGCCCGGGAGCTATAGTCTGTATCGCTGGGCCAAAGAGGAGGGACTTGCCACCGTTGCCAATATTCCCGTCTATATGGGGTCTTCAAGGGGACATCAACTCCATCGCATCATGCGGGCCATTGATTTGAATGCCAAGCTATCACGACTGCCGGAAACTGAATTGGTACCCCTGAACAATTATCTCCACAATCGTCAGGAGACTCTGGATGTCCTTCCCTTTGCTGAGGATGCCATGGAGCGCACCCAGGAGGTGGCAGCCAAATGCCAGTGGCGTCCTGATCTGAATAATTTTATTTTTCCAGAGTCTAATGATTCCCGGGATTTCCAGGAATTGAAAAATCGGGTTTATCTGGGTGCCCAGGAGCGCTATGGTACCATAACAGACCGGATTCGGAATCGCATTGAGCATGAGCTAAAAACCGTCAAAGCAAAACACTTTTCCAATTACTTCCTCATTGTTCAGGATATTGTTCAACAGTCACCCATTACCTGCGGGCGGGGGAGTGCTGCAGCCAGTATTGTTGCCTATGCTTTGAAGATCACCCATGTGGATCCCATTCAGCATAATCTTTTCTTTGAGCGTTTTCTGTCACCGGGACGCAAGGATCCACCGGATATTGATGTGGATTTCCCCTGGGATACCCGGGATGATATTCTGAACTACACCTTCAAGACCTATGGGCACTCTCATTCAGCCATGATATGCAACCATGTGACCTTCAAGGCTCGGTCCGCTATCCGTGAAGTGGCCAAGGTTTATGGCCTGACAGAGAGCGAGATCGGGATTGTGACCAAGCGGCTTTCCCATCTCTGGTATGTCAGCGATCCTTTTCATGAACTGGCCACTAATCCACTTCTCAGTGACCTTGATCTCCAGAAACCCTGGCCGGAGATTATTCGCAATGGCTTCTACCTGTCTGGTTTCCCACGTTATCTCAGTGTCCATCCTGGAGGAGTAGTCCTGACTCCCAATGAGATATCCACCTATGTTCCTATCCAACGGGCACCTAAAGGGGTTCAGATCATTCAGTGGGAGAAGGATCAGGCTGAAGATTTCGGTCTGGTGAAGATCGATCTGCTGGGGAATCGCTCTTTGGCGGTTATCAGGGATATTCTGGCTGATGTCCATGAACACTACGGAGTGGATATTCCCTATTGGAAATTGAATCCGCTGGAAGACCTCCGTACCCGAGAGCTTATTCGGACTGCCAGGACCATGGGCTGTTTTTATGTGGAGTCACCGGCTACCCGACAACTACTGAGTAAGATGCAGACCGGTGATTATGAGAACCTGGTGATCGCCTCCAGTATTATCCGCCCGGCAGCCAATAAATGGATCCGAGAATTTGTCCGTCGGCTCCATGGTGGCGACTATGCTCCGCTTCACCCATTACTTGATGAAACCCTGAAAGAGACCTATGGGATAATGGTTTACCAGGAGGATGTAACCAAGGTTGCCATGCGTTTGGCCGGCTTTAATGCGGATGAAGGTAATGAGTTACGCAAGGTCATGTCCAAAAAACACAAGGCGGCCAAATTGCGCGATTATTGTGCGAAATTTGTTTCAGGTGCCCGTCGGAATGGGGTGAGTGATTCTGTGATCGAAACCCTGTGGGAAATGATCATGTCCTTCTCCGGTTACTCGTTCTGCAAGCCCCATTCTGCTTCCTATGCTTTGGTTTCCTTTAAATCCGCTTATCTGAAGGCTCATTATCCAGCTGAGTTCATTGCATCGGTCATGACCAATCTGGGTGGCTACTATTCCACCTTTGGTTATTACTCGGAAGCACGTCGTCTTGGCTTGAAAGTGCTATTGCCTAATATCAATACCTCTGAGATCCGGCACACTGGCTTGAACGACTGGGTGCAGATCGGGTTTATGCAACTGAAAGGGGTGAAACGAACTGCCCTGGATTTGCTTATTGCCGAACGTGAAGCACGGGGTCGTTTTACTTCATTTGAGCTATTCCTGAGGCGGATGCCGGAGTTGGATCAGGCGGATGTCCGGATTTTCATTAAAGCCGGCTGTTTTGATGGGGTGGAGGGTTTGGAAAATCGTCCACAGCTCATGTGGCAGCTGTATCAGGCCCGGGCTTGCCAGCAGCGCAGGGAAAAACCGACTTCACTATTAGAGTTAAATGAGCGCGACAGCTATTACATCCCTGATACAGGAGCTTACTCCGAAAAGACCATGCTCATGCATGAGACGGATGTTCTGGGCTTTCTCATTTCCCGTCATCCCTTGAGTCTCTACCAAGGTTTGCTACGGCATTTGGCCTATGTGCGGGCCTGCGATCTCAAAAAGTATATCGGTCGAGAAGTGCCTGTAATTGGCTGGCTCATCACCGGAAAAGTAGTACATACCAAAAATAATGAGCCCATGGAATTTATTAGCTTTGAGGACACAACAGCCATCTATGAGACGGTCTTTTTTCCAGAGGTTTACCGTAAATTCTGTCGTATGCTCAGCAACGTCCGTCCCTACCTGCTACATGGACTGGTAGAGGAAGACTACGGAGCTATCTCGCTCACAGTCAAGCAGATAGAGTATCTTGATAAAGTGAACATACCAAGGCAGGTCAACCGCCCACGCCCCCAACAATTGCAATCAGGTCACGCATGAACTCCTGGAAATCATTAAATTTATAGCTCATCGTCATAATGCGTACCTGGATACAATCATTGAGATTGGGGGTCAATAAAATATTCTGGGGTATAAAGGTATAAGGGTTATACGGTATATGGTATCCACTTGCTGAAACGTCTGCTCTGACA
>JAYEKW010000193.1 GCA_034716895.1 Candidatus Neomarinimicrobiota bacterium | reverse complement strand
GTCATTCTATATGTTTGAAACATGCCCAATCTAGTTATTTTTTTTTTGATATCACAAGATATTTTTAAATATACTATATATTATGCTTCATTTTTATTAGGTATTTGAACTTACAGGCCTTTTGGTCAGGATACCGACACAGGTCACTCGTTATTCGTTTACCATGTATCCAACTGTCTAACAATTAATAGTAATTATTACTATTTACTTGAAAATGGATATCCTCCGCTTACTTTCGATCCATGGAACCTACGAAATACAGATATAGTAAACAGAGAGAAACCATCCTCCAGGTCATTCGCAGCACTGTGGTACACCCCAATGTCGAGTGGATCTATCAAGAAACCCAAAAAGTAATTCCCAATATCAGCCTGGGCACAGTTTACCGCAACTTGACCCAATTAGTGGAGAATGGCCAGATCCTGAAGCTGAAAGATGAAGCCATGGTTCGTTATGATGGAAATACCCTTCACCATGACCACTTCCGGTGCACAAAATGCGGAAAATGGTATGATATTGAGATTCTGGATCGAAAAACGATCGAGTCCTTTAATCAAAAATATAAATTTGAGATAAAATCGGTTAATCTTGAACTTGAGGGTGTCTGCGAAAACTGTTTAAAAGCCTAAGCTAATAATGGATCGGCCGGGGTAGTAAAGACAACGCATATGTTGTCTTTACTACAGCTAAAACAATCAAAACTCGATATTATAACCTTGACTGCCCCAACCCATAATTCCCATGCGTAGATTCATGACATCTTTATAGCCGTGATCCAATAGGATCTTGGAAGCAGTGGTACTACGATTACCTGTGGCACAATAGATGAGAACGGGTTGATTTTTATACATTTCCAGTTCCGGATAGCGTTTCTGAAGTTCCTGCAGGGGAATCAGAGCCGCCCCTTTGATATGGCCTCCATTGAATTCCCGTTTGGTTCTAACATCCAGCAGAAAAGGAGGGTTATTGTTGATCATCCTCCAGGCTTGTTCAGGCGATAGCTCAGAATAGTTGGCCTGTTCAAGCTCGATCACAATCAACATACCGGAGCGCTCTCCAATGGAGAACTCATATTTTCCAGTCTGCTTCATTTTGAAATAGGGTTGTTCTATCGAATTGTCCTTGAGGACAGTACTCAGGTCAAGTTGCGGAATGAGTAGTTGATATTCTGATCGTGAATCATCACCATCATTCAAATCGAATTTGAGGTAATCTCCGCGATAAACAGTAAGCTCTAGCGGCTCCCCAGTGACCGTGAGATCAAGGTGACGATAACCGCCATGTACGCACCCTGAAATAGCTGCATTGGGTGACTGACGCTCAGTGACCTGTGGTTTACTATCACCCACACAGTCAAACAGGGTGACTCCAACAATCAATATTAAGAAAAATAGCTTCTTCATGGATCCTCCTGAATTGTAGATAACCCGTAGGTCTAATGGTGACAAACTATATTTAATTGTAAGAGTTGTTACCTTTACAAATTTTCCATAATACTTCTTGATAACAACTATACGTAATTCTATATTATTTACGTTTTTAATAACTTATAACGGAATTCGTACATTTTATGCCCCATCGAATACTCCCAAACCTTAAGCCTCCTGATTTCCAAGATCGCCCTCAAAAAGAAGGTGATATCCTCCGCACTGCTGAACAGCTCTTCATGCAGTTCGGCTATAATCGTGTCACCGTTGAGGAGATCTGCCGAGAAGCCAATGTTTCAAAGGTCACTTTCTATAAATACTTCTCCAATAAATTCGCAGTGCTGGAAGATTATATGGGCGAGCGTTATAAGCTTAGTATGGAGACGTTTGAAAGAATCAGAACTGCTGATGCGAATCTCCAGGAAAAAATGCAAGCTATGGTAGCCATGAAGGAATCTGCGGTCAGTCATTTTACACCTACCTTTATGCGTAGTCTCATGGGTGCTGATGCTGACATCGTTGCACTCATGAATAGCTGGACAGACATGGGTATGCAAGCAATGAGGCAATTCTTTATTGATGGCCAATCCAGTGGGGAGATACACCCTGATTATAGTGTAGATTTTTTACTCCATGTCTGGACGATTCTGGGAGCAGATGCCCAATCCGAAACCATGTTGGCAATGTATGGTGATAACCTATTAAAGCTGTCCAGAGACTTCATGAATTTCCTCTTCTATGGTACTTCTGGCCCGCCTGCGGAAGATGCCACTCAATGAGAACCCTCTTTCAGTTACTGGTCAGCATAATGACCTTCTGCTCCCTTGTCGTAGGATCAGATAACCACCTTTCCCATGATATACGAGGACAGATATCACTGATCCATGCCAGTTCATTCGATGGTTCATTTGACCATAGCCCTTCAACGCTACGCTATATTCCACAGCTCCGTCTGGACCATCAAGTAACTGACCGAATCCGCCTGGGATTTGATGGTGCTCTGGAGCTGTTCGCCAATGCAC
This sequence comes from Candidatus Neomarinimicrobiota bacterium, assembly GCA_034716895.1. Taxonomy (NCBI): domain Bacteria; kingdom Pseudomonadati; phylum Fidelibacterota; species Fidelibacterota bacterium. The sequence continues at coordinate 6,704 of JAYEKW010000193.1, read as the reverse complement.
AGGGCGATTCACTCACCCGATCAGATTATGATTTTTACCGTCTCACACTACGTTACGACTCTCCTGCAACCCAAATTCGCCTGGGTCTTCAAAAGATTAACTTTGGTCCTGCCCGCATGCTGCGCGTATTGCAGTGGTTTGACCAATTGGATCCCCGGGATCCACTGGCACTCTCTCCCGGGGTCTGGGCAGCCATGGGGCGTTACTATTTTGAGAATGGAATGAATCTCAGACTCTGGACTATGACAGATGCACCCAACACCTGGCGAGACATCATGAGCACCCCCAGTGAAAAACCATGGGACACGGGTGGACGTCTGGAATACCCACTCCCTGCAGGAACATTTGGAATAACGATGCATAGCCTTGATGTATGGAATGCTAGTGGTATTAAGGAAAACCGATTGGCTGGTGACTTTCGCATGGATGTGGTCATCGGGATCTGGTCGGAAGCCATGTTCTCTCGAGTAGAATTGCCCTCAACCAAAATTGACATTATTACAACCATGGCGGGCATTGATTATACATTTGTTTTGGGAAACGGTCTCTATGTCGCACTCGAAATGCTATCAAGTAACCAGGGATCCCTTACCAATGAGATGCAGTGGCAAGTACGATCGCTGGCATTGATGAGCACCTATACACTGAGTCTGGAGGATGGCTTAACAGCATATCTTTATGCCATTCAATCCCCAGATTTAGAGACCCAATATATGCCCATGCTGGGCTGGCAACATAATCGGGGAAACTGGTTATTCTATCTGGCCCTCTATGATATGCCTGAAACAATTAGAGGTGGTGCAATGGCACTACCTGCAGGTACTGGTCTTCAACTCAATATTGCCTTCAATCACTAATATGCGTTTAAAGGAATAAAGGAAATTACTATGAAGAATGGAATGCTGATCCAAACACAAGGACTTGTGAAACGCTATCCCGTTGGAACCGGTCACTTCACGGCTCTCAAAGGGGTCGATTTCAATGTTGATGCAGGTGAATTTGTAGGTATAGTCGGACCTTCTGGATCTGGCAAAACGACCCTGCTAAACATCATTGGAGCGTTGGATGCTGCCTCTGAAGGAAAAGTCGAGGTTCTGGGAAAAGACCTGGCCACACTTTCAGGAGCCCAAGCTGCCCATCACCGAAGTGCTTTTTTAGGATTTATCTTTCAGACCTATAATCTCCTTCCCGTTTACACGGTATTTGAGAACGTGGAATTTCCATTACTGCTACTGACCATAGGTAAAGAAGAACGTAAAAAAATGGTTATGGAAGCCCTGGAATGGCTAGGCATTGCGGACAAAGCAGACAGCAGGCCCAAAACGCTATCGGGAGGAGAAAGTCAACGGGTGGCTATTGCCAGAGCCATGGTAAAGAAACCTCAACTCGTTCTGGCGGACGAGCCCACTGCCAATCTGGATACAAAGAATAGCCATCATATTTTGGACACCATGCTGAAGCTGAATAAGGATCTTGGAACTACCTTTGTTTTCGCTACCCATGATGAAAAAGTCATCAGCTACCTCAAACGAAAAGTAACTCTGGTAGATGGTGCCATTCAGTCAGATGAAACAACAGCCTAAGGAGGCTTGTTATGGTACTATTTAAACTCGCATGGCGAAATCTGGTTGGAGCCGGTTTACGAACCTGGCTTAATGTACTCGTTCTGGCACTGGCATTTATTCTCATGATCTGGGGTAAAAGTGTTGTGGATGGTATGGCGTATCAGCTCTATGATGCCATGACCAATATTGAGTTCGGCAAAGGTGGGCAAGTTTGGAATAGTGAGTATGATCCATTAGATCCACTTACTATTGAAGATGCGCATTCGCCCTACCCTGAAGAATTAAAAGCCTTGATTAAATCAGATGATGCAGCAGCAATACTGATACGTCAGGGCACAATTTATCCAGAGGGTCGCATGCAAACCATCTTGGTCAAGGGCATAAATCCCAATCAGAAAGTGATGGATCTGCCTACCAACCAAATTGTCGCAGGCGCAACAGGGCTTACACCAGCTCTCATTGGACAAAAGATGGCCGACAAAACCGGTCTTGAATCAGGTGACCTACTCACAGTACGCTGGCGCGATGTTGCAGGGACCTTTGATGCTCGCGAGATAGAGATTGTCCATGTCATGAACACTGTGGTCCAAACGGTGGATAGAAATCAAATATGGATACCAATCTCAGATTTGCAGAATATGTCACGTATGGAAGGTGAAGCCACTATTATCGCGCTCACCGAACCATTTGAAGGCACTCCCAAAAGTCCTGCCTGGGTATACCATGATCTTGACTTTTTGCTCAGGGATACCAAGGACATGATCACTGCTAAGAACGTAGGCGGCGATATCATGTATGGTATTCTCTTTGCCATTGCTCTCCTGGCAATTTTCGATACACAAGTGCTTTCCATTTTCAGGCGAAAGAAAGAAATGGGCACACTCATGGCCATGGGGCTTACCCGTGCCAAAGTAATTGGTCTGTTCACTATCGAAGGCAGTCTGCATGGTATTCTGGCATTTACCGCAGGATTCATTTTTGGCTTCCCACTCTTCTATTATATGGCTGTGCATGGCTATGCTATTCCAGGTGGTACTGAAGACTTCGGCATGGCGTTGGGAAATAGAATCTACGCTAAATATGGTGCAGGATTGGTTGTTGGGACCACCTCTTTACTCTTTGCCACCGTGGTTCTGGTAAGCTGGCTCCCCACCCGCAGGATTTCCAAACTTGCACCAACTGACGCACTGAGAGGGAAATAGCATGTTTCAATTTTTAATGAAAGGGATGCTGCGAGACAGGCATCGCAGTCTACTTCCCAGCATCGTCGTTACCCTGGGTGTTTTTCTAACCGTCTTCATGTATGCCTACATGAAAGGTATCATGGGAGATATGCTCAATAACAGTGCTCGTATGGAATCAGGTCATGTGAAGATTACGTCACTGGCTTACCGCGGCGAGGTTGATATTTTACCAAATGATCTAGCCATGGAAGACGGAGCTGGGATGCTGGTTATGCTCCGAAATAACTATCCCGAACTCAGTTGGTCAGAACGGCTGAAATTTGGTGGTCTGTTGGACGCTTTTGATGAAAATCGTGAAACCAGAGCTCAGGTAGGAGTCGGTGGTATTGGCATTGACTTCTTCGGTCCTGACGATGCCGATAGGACGAGGTGGGACCTTGAGACAGGCCTCAGAGCCGGGACCCTTCCACAACAGTCTGGCGATATTCTCATGGCTGAACTTCTAGCCAAACAAATGGAAATATCTGTTGGTGATGATGTCACCTTGATCTCAGCCACCGTGAATGGCTCCATGAGTTTACAAAACTTCCATGTTGCCGGGTTGATCCATTTTGGAACACCTCCCCTGGATCGCAGCATGATCATGGCAGATATCGGTGATGTAAAACAGATGCTGGATATGGGCGACTGGAGTTCAGAAATCCTGGGTTTCTTTCCCCTGTCTTATTATGATGATGCATTGGCAGCTGCTCTTGTTGACACTTTTAACACAATGCATTGTGATCCCCTGTTCATGGATAATGATTCTATGGCCTTTGTTGCGAATCTGGAACATGATGAACACATCGATCGTTTTGCCCCCTATATGGTAACTATGCTGGATGATTCCAATATGCGAGAATACTATGGCTATACGACAAAGGCAGGGAGTATTGTGAGTATGGTGATGATCTTTGCCATGGGAATCGTGCTATGGAACACTGGTCTTATGGGTGCTATTCGCCGTTATGCTGAAATGGGTTTACGTCTGGCTGTGGGTGAATCCAAAGGTCACGTATACCGTAGTCTCATTATTGAAAGCATCGGTGTGGGTGTGCTTGGGACACTGATTGGGACAGCAATGGGGTTAGCTGCTAGCTACTGGCTACAAGAGGTAGGCATTAACTTTGGGGATATGATGAATAATGGCACCATGCTGATGCCAACAATTGTTCGGGCTCGCATAACTCCTGAAGCCTTTTATATCGGATTTTTCCCTGGTGTATTGGCTACCCTGTTGGGGGCTGCACTCTCTGGCCTGAGAATTTTTAAACGTGATACATCAAGCCTGTTTAAGGAATTAGAAACATGAGAAATCTAGCTGGATTCATTTTGATTTTCACCCTGCCAGGACTGCTTCTGGCACAACCAGATGTTGAGGAAATCCTCAAGCGGATCGATCAACAGATGGTCACAGAATCTTCTGAAGCTACGGCAACCATGGTCATCACGAATCGTCGGGGTCGTGAGACGCGTATCACAAGTCGATCCTGGTCACAAGGAGAGGCAACTTCTCTGGTGGAATATCTTTCGCCGGCTCGGGAAAAAGGGGTAAAAATGCTCCGCCTCGATGATGTTCTCTGGATGTATTCACCCCAGGCTGATCGCGTGATCCAGATCAGTGGACACATGCTACGACAAAGTGTATCCGGTTCGGATCTCTCCTATGAAGATATGGTGGACAACGGCAAATTGTTGGACATCTATGATGCAGCTCTTGTGGGTGAGGATGTATTCATGGATCGTCCCTGCTACCTGCTTCGCCTGCGGGTAAAAGAAGGGGTTAAAGATATTGCCTATGCCCAGCGTAAGGTCTGGGTGGATAAAACGCGATACTTGCCATTAAAGGAAGAGCGTTACGCCAAAGATGGAACCACACTGCTGAAGAACTTTGAGATCAGAGAGGTGATGAAGATCGGTGACCGCTGGTATCCCAAAGAAATGTATTTCAAAGATGTTTTGGCAAAAGGACAGGGTACCCGCTACATCGTGGATGATATCAAATTCGGAGTAGATATCCCCGATTTTATATTCACTAAAGCTTCTTTGAGAGAGTAATACTATGCGCCTTTTTAGAGGAATAATTATTTCAGGCTGGCTACTTTTCAGTTTTTCGGCTTGTACTCACACACAGCCGCCAATTGCCATTCCCGAATACCTCGAACTGGCCGAAGACAATCAAATCGAAATCCAAAAAGCACTGGATCACTACCAATCTGATCCCGAACCTCAAAAGTTGCAGGCACTGGAGTTTTTATTGGAACATATGAGTGGCCATTCCTATGTAGCGGTGGAACTTTACGACAGTCTTGACCAGGTCGTTCCCTTCTGTGTCACCGATTTTCCGGATTATAAAACCATGGTGGCAGGTATGGATAGTGTTGAGGTAAATATTGGTGAATTGCATTTTGACCGAAGTGTTACCCAAAAAGATCTGGAGACGATCACGGCTGAATTCCTGATCGAAAATATTGACTGGTCATTTCGAGCCTGGCAGGAACTCCCCTGGGCCAGTAATCTGACTTTCTCAGAATTCACAAACTATGTCCTGCCCTATCGCGGCAGCAATGAACCCATCGAGTCTTTCCGACCGCTTTTCTGGCATCGCTATGCCCAGAGTCTCATGGATTCAGCAATTGGAGATGACCCGGTAAAAGCAGCAACTCTGATCAATCAGGAGTTGAAAGAGTGGTTTAGATTCGATGAGCGCTATTATCGACACCCTACTGATCAAGGGGTTCAAGAAATGATGGAAATGAAACTGGGGCGGTGTGAAGACATGACCAATCTGGCCATTTCTGCCATGCGGGCCAATGGGATTGCCGTGACCAGTGACTACACCCCATACTGGGCTAATTCCGGAAACAACCACGCCTGGAATGCGGTACTGTCAAAGGATAAACAGATCATCCCTTTCATGGGCTGCGAAGCTGATCCTGGAGCTTATAGACTCTGGAACAAACTGGCCAAGGTCTATCGTAAGATGTACGCAGACCAGCCTGAGAATCTTACTTTTCAATTGGAGGAGTGGGAAAAAGTACCCCGTTGGTTATCCGGAAAAAGTTATTTGGATGTCACTGCCGATTATGTTGATGTAAGCGATGTCACTTTGGAGTTGGACTCGATTCCTGATAGTACACGCTTTGCCTATCTCTGTGTCTTTAACAGTGGTGAGTGGAGCGCCATTCATTGGAGTAAGATTAAGAACAATCAGGTCACTTTCACCGATATGGGTCGGGATATTGCTTATCTACCGGTCTATTTTGTTAATGACGATTTGATCCCGGCAAGTGCCCCCTTTATTTTAGACCTGGAAGGCGATCTCATCATTTTAGATGCGAGTCAAGGTACTCCTGACCAACACATCCAGCTCATTTCAACTACAAAACGCAAACTGGCCGTATCCACAGATGGAATTGTTGAGACTTTTTTCACGGAAGAGACTGAATATGAAATGTTTGTCTGGCAAGACGAATGGGTCAGTGTTGGAAAAGCGATTTCAAAGGACTCTCCTCTCATATTCTCTGTCCCGGAAAATGGCTTGTATTGGTTGGTGGAAACCGATAGCCGTCAGCAAGAGCGTATCTTCACCTGGGAAAATGGGGAGCAGGTGTGGTGGTAAGAAAGCGGAGAGGGGTTAGGTGTTGGGGGTTAGGTTGCCGAGAAGCCCATGACTTTAGTCGTGGGCCGCGGGTTGTGGGTCGTGGGTCACTGGTTTATTAAGAGATTAAGTTTCATCCAATTTTGAATATGTCCCAGTTCTTCCTGACAGATCTCATGCCCCATGGGGTATTCGTAGTGCTCAAACCGCACTGGCAGTTTTTCCCAGAGTGAGACGATCTGCCGACCATATTCGATGGGAATCACATTATCATGGGTTCCGTGTCCTGCAAAAACCGGCAGATCTTTCAAGGCT
>JAYEKW010000192.1 GCA_034716895.1 Candidatus Neomarinimicrobiota bacterium | reverse complement strand
TGTTCAATTGGCTCAGTTGATCGATATTCTGCTGGTATCGCTGGCAGTAGGTGCATCTATTTTAGCGGTGATCAAATATTTTGCTGATCTTGGACGCAAACCAAAGAATGGGCAATCAGTGAGTTGTGCCGGTTGCAACGCTACCTGTCAACCTGATATTCAAAAAAATCCAACCATAGGGCTAATCCGCAATATCAAATCGCTTTAATGTTTTCCACAGGTCAGCTAATACTTTTTGCCGCTTTCACCGAGATAGTCATCGATCTGATGGGCGACTTCCTTGATCAGTTTGGTGCGTTCCCGATGCTCCAGGAAAGCACTCTTGAAACCGCTGATAATAAAGTCTTTGAAGTCTTCCATGTTGAAATTAAAAGTCTTATGAGCTAACATATACTCATCTACCAATGTGGTCCCACTAATAAGGCGGTTATCTGTATTCAGAGTTACCCGCAGACCATAATTATGGTAAAATCCGATGGGGTGGTTTTCGATCTTATCAATTGAACCAGTTTGGACATTACTGGTTAAGCATATCTCCAGGCAAATCCGGTGATCATTGATATAATTCATGAGATCACCATCTTCCCGCAAGCGTGTCCCGTGACCAATACGATTAGCACCGCAATAGTGGATAGCCTGATGGATGGAGGCTGGTCCGTAAGCTTCACCGGCATGCAGCGTTACATTCACATTATTATTGCGGGTGAGATAAAAAGCTTTGAGGTGATCTTTGGCTGGAAAATTCTCCTCTGCACCAGCCAGATCGTAACCCACCACGCCACGGTATTTGTAGGCAACTGCTAATTCTGCTAACAGAATCGAAGATTCAATTGAGAAGTTGCGAATTCCGCAAATGATAACACCTGTTTTAATGTTGAATGCTCTTTCGGCATCATGAAGACCAGCTATAACCGCGTCAAGGGATTCCATAGGCGTCATACCCTGATCCTGGTGCAGGATTGGGGAATAACGTACCTCCAGAAGTCTGACATTCTCAGCAGCTGCATCCTCAGCCAGTTCGAAAGCCGCTCGTTTCAGTGCTTCAGGAGTCTGCAATACAGATAGAGTAATCTGGAATTTATCAATATATTCTTCAAGATTCTTAACCCGCCCCTTAACCACAACAGCTTTGATCAATTCATCCCGATCGCTTGTACCTATATCCACTTTATTCTTTTGAGCCAGATCCAGAATGGTATCAATTCGTAATGACCCATCAAGGTGACAGTGGAGCTCTGGTTTTGGCAGCTCCTTCAGAAAATCTCTACGAACCGGCTTCATCAGTTCACCCCCTGTTCAGTGCGGTCGGATTTTAAAGTGGTCAAAAACCAGACTGCAATTGCGATAATAAGCAGAGGCCCCAGCCAGCTAAAACCACCGAAGGTTGGCCACCAGTCCTTGTTTGCAGTGAGGAAGATCGGCAGAGCAACAAAAATACCCATCAAAGCTTCACCTGTGATCATACCGGCCGCCAGTAACAGCCCCTTCTTACGGGTCGTCTCTGTAGCTCCCATCTTATCACCAACATGAGCCAGCATTCCACCCACAAAAATGGGAGTCGAAAGTGAGATCGGCAGATAGATACCGACGGCAACTGCAAGGATAGGAATCCGGAAATCGGATCCTCTCCGCTCCTGGCGAATATCCAGACCAATGATTATGATACCCAGGATAGCACCTGATATGACCATACTCCAGGGTAGGTTGCCTTGGAAGACACCTTCAGCCACAGCCTTCATCAGGGTTGCCTGTGGAGCGGAAAGAGTCGGAGAACCAATTGTGTAGGCAGTATGCAGAATATCAAGAACCAGACCGAGAACGATGGCGGCACTCAACACACCGATAACCTGCATAACTTGCTGTTTCCAGGGCGTCGAGCCAATAATATGTCCTGTCTTGAGATCCTGTAGATTATCCCCGCCAATTGCGGCCGCATTACATACCACAGCACCTACCATGATGGCTGCGGCTGCACCCTGCAATGATCCTGAACCCAGGATAGCCAGTAACAGAAGTGAAGCAAAGAGGACGGTGGCAACGGTTACACCTGAAATGGGGTTGTTTGAAGAACCTACAACACCTGCCATATAGGCTGCCACAGCAGAGAAGAAAAATCCAAAGACCATCATGATAACGGTAATCAGGAAAGCCAGTTGAAAAGTTGGTAGAATGTCATGGTAGATCATAAACACAGGAATCATAAGGACCAGTAGTGCAATTCCCACGTATTTGATAGGGATATCATTTTCTTCACGTTTAATAGTTTCGCCTGACTGGACCTTACTATAAGCGGCCAAACTGGATTTGATTCCGATCATGAGTGGTTTGAACAATTTTATCAACGACCAGATTCCACCAACTACCATAGCACCCACGCCCAGGTAGCGGATCTTAGTATCCCAGATCGTGTTGGCAGCATCCAGTGCGTTTCCCTCATATCCATAAATTGCAGTGTAAATGGGAATTGCCACAAACCAGGATATCACACCACCGGTAAAAACCAGGATACTGATGTTGCGTCCCACGATGTAGCCGACCGAGATCAGCGCTGGTGAAAGATCCATTCCAAAGCCAAATACGGAACGGCCGAAATGGGTGGCACCTTCCAGAGCTGAATGCCACAAGGCGAAACCCTGTTGACCCAGTTTCATGATGGCAGCCGTAATGCTTGCCAATGTTAGCAGTCGTAAGCCACCTTGAACTGAATCCGCATCAGAGCTATCATTAGCATGGCCAGTTCTTAAAACTGCAGCGGTAGCGATTCCCTCGGGGTAGGTCAATTTGGCTTCAACGATGAGAGCACGACGGAGGGGAATTGTAAAGAGCACACCGATCAAACCACCGACACTGGCTATTTTGGCTATTTCCAAATAATTAAATGTTTCCCAGTATCCCATGAGTAATAAAGCAGGGATAGTAAAAATGACACCAGCTGCCAGAGATTCACCAGCTGAAGCGGCTGTCTGAACGATATTATCTTCCAGGATATTATGCTTTTTAAACATGCTCAGTATACCCATACTGATAACTGCGGCAGGTATGGATGCAGAAGCGGTCATGCCGGCGAAAAGTCCCAGGTAGGCATTAGCACCGGCCAGGACCATGGATAATAGTATTCCGAGAAAAACTGCTTTGACGGTAATTTCAGGTAATGGCTTGCTCACGATGTCCCTTTCAATCTTCGAATTAGCCTGAAAGATAAGTGAGATTAAAAACAGGAAAAGTGCTAAATACGACAGCCTCGCGAGTGAACTCAGGCTATTTTTGCTTTAAGTGCCTCAAAATAGGTCTGCCATTTTAAACTAATTTCACCTCTTGACAGGAAGAAGGTATACCGTAGCCCTCCGACACCTATGGAGATGGCATTATAATAATCCATAGTGAAAATCGTAATGCTGTTCAAAGCCCATGACTCTAATTCCTGATCCTGCTGCATTAAGCAAAAACGTTGATTTGTGAGGGTCAGGGTCAGATCAGCCTCTATTTCAGCACCTGCTTCACTTGTAAATTTTTCCAATGCCGAGTTAAGAAAAGCGTGCTCTTCAGGGGCTAAAGTTATGCAATCAGGTGGATCCAGCGAATATTCCAGAGCCTTGACTCTAATCGTTCTCAACCATGATGGAAGTGAGTGAATTTGAGCAGAATCTACCTGGGATAAGGAATAATCATTTGCTACATGCCACACTGATCCACAATGAGAGCATTTGATCTCACGAGGTGAAGTGACAGTAATGGAATTATGCGCGTGACATTTACAGCAAGCCCATAAAAAATTATCCAGCCCCTTGGTGACGTCACTGGTCTTAACTCGACGGAATGATTTGGATTGTGCGAATATTGCTGCTTGGATCTGCGTCTCAAGTTTATCCAGATCCGATTGATCTTCTACTGCTATAATTGGCTTAAAAGTGGCAGATACCTGTCCTCGTCGTCGATTAGGTGCCCATCTTGGCCAAATTTCGTAAGCACCATCTAAGTGAACTGGCAAAATGGGAACTTTACTGTGCTGGATCAATTTCAAAGTTTCTTTCAGGATGGGCAGGGGAGAACCATCGATTGAGCGACCACCTTCAGGGAATATCCCCACTACCTGACCGCGTTTGATCATCCTGATCATGGTTCGTATTGATTTTAGATCCTGGCGATGCCTTCTCATGGGGAAAGTTCCGATCCCCTTTAGCAGGAAACGCATCAGAGGGGTAGTAAACACATCAGCAGTTGTTACAAACTGGATCTCAAAAGGTAAAAATATCCCGAAAAGGAAGGGATCGAGGTAGCTCTCATGGTTTGCCACCAGTATAAAAGGTTTGTCGTGGGGGATATGTTCTTTTCCAGAAACCTTAATCTTATACCAATTGCGTAAAACCAGCATCCCGAACAACCAAACCAACTGAGGAAGTAATCGGACTGATTGATGTTCAGGGATTTGCAGTTTCCAATGCAGAAAGGGAGTGTTTTTTTTATAATTGATATAACGTTTGCCCAAAGAACGGATCAATAGATTTTCTTGAACGAATAACAAAAAAAGGATGCAGCCTGAAGTCACTCCAAGCCATAATAGAATAGCATTTGGTGTGAATCCGAAAAATAGTAGCAATACACCCAATTGGTAGCTCGAGAAGAACCAAAAAGCAGGATGACGATTACGAGCATAGAATCCCACATCCACAAGGCGGGTGGCAATTGTTGAGAAATGCAGGGTTCCATCACCGTAACGCAAGATCAGCATGTCCGAAAAAAGGATTCCAGCCAAACCAAGTCCCAGAAGGAAGCAGATCGTCGCCCATTCCAATGAGCCAGTTGCAGAAAGTGTTCGTTCAGATCCAATCAGGCTAAGCAAGCCGGGGAGGATCATAAGTTTGATCGAAAGACCCCCAAAGTTACGAATAGCTCGCTTGAATTTATGCATAGGGAGCATGTTAATCCAAATCCAAGGTAGGGACAGAATATTATACTTTCTATTTTATTCGTGATCATCATCTAATGCACTTGCCCCAGGCTATAACCTCGGATATATTCCGTCTCCGTTTTGCTGGACAAGTTTGGAGAAGTTTTCAAGAAACAGAGATCAACTGTTGGGTTGGTCATATAAGTATTGGTGTGCCACAGTGGAAGCTCAGAGAATGAAATTTGAAACTGAAATAAAAGATAATACACTTATTGTAAGAGTCAAAAATACCACTTTTGATATTCGTGGCGTGAAAGCCTTTAAACGCGATATTTTCATGGCTATTGCTGAATCTGATTTTAAGAATATTATGATCAATATGGAAAATGTGCGTATGGTGGATAGTACAGGACTAGGCGGGTTGCTTTTTGCCAAAAGACAGGCAACTATTAAAAAAGGTGAGTGCTATTTAGTGAAACCACAACAGAAAATCAAGTCGTTGATCAAGATATCCAAGTTAGAGGATGTGTTTACTATTGTTGATAGTGAAGCAGATGTGGTAAAAGACTGAACCATGCCTGAAGTGAATTAAAAAAAAGCGGCATTGGCCGCTTTTTTTGTCCGTATACTTTAAAAAAAAACAGGGACAACTAAAATCCGGAAGCGGGGGAATACGACCAGACCGATGTCCCTGTAAAATCGTGATAAAAATAGTAGTATATCTATCAAATGTCAATGGTTTATATTGCCAATATCAAAGAAAACATGAAAATATGATGATGAGAAGATGAATCACGGTTTGGACACTGCCTTAGTTTGCTTATTTTAAACTCTGGATCGACACTTAATGAATTCTTTTGAACGATAATGGGACAGGAGATACAGGCATGGGAAATAAACAGCTATTTCTGGGTTTTTGGATCATATTAATAGTGATCAGTTTGACTTCTTGCGCATTTTTTAGTGAGTATGGAAAGCTGGAACGCTCAGCCAGGGAAGCTTATAGCCGAGCTGATTATGACACAGCAGTCTTTATGCTTGCCAGGAGTTTACAGCTTGAGCAGGACTATGAAAAGAGTCAGATTCTGGCGGCAGATGCTTTTCTCATGGCCAATCGGTTGCATCAAAAGCGCATCGAAGAATTGAATATGAGTTCTGAAAAATTCAGATACGATGAACTCGTACGTGAATATCAGACCCTGGTGAATCTGCATGAGGCCATGCAGGTTTTGCCTCCTATTCGTCATCCCAAAACCTCAATCCCACTGGAATTTCCCATCGTAAATTATGCTGGTGAACTAGGTGAAGCAAAAGAACAGGCTGCACGGTCGCACTACCTTGCCGGTGAAAGTTTGGCTCTATCTGAAGCGATGGATGACCAAAAAGCCGCTGCCAAGGAATTCAAAAAAGCATTGGGCTTTGTTTCGCAGTACAAAGATGCAGCGATCCGTTATGAACTGAGTCGAAAAGCCGGTATTAAAAGGATTGCCCTTTTTCCCTTTGATGATCTCAGTGGCAAGCGGAAACGATATGGTTCAGTTGAAGAGTTGGTTGTGGATCAGATGGTAACATCTGTCATGAAGGATGCTTCTGCTACCGAATTTCTGGAACTTATCAGCCGCGATCAATTGGATAGAGTGATAAATGAACAAAAACTAGGTCTCTCAGGAATGGTAAATGAAGAATCTGCCATGGAGGTGGGAGCCATTCTGGGGGTTCATGAGATCATTACTGGAAAGATCACTCAGATCATTTATACACCGGTTCAAACTGTGCACAGGGATTTCAAAGAAACCAGTAAAGTTGTTGCCAAGACTGAAAAATATAAAGATAAGGATGGCAAGACCAAAACTCGTAAGATCTACAAGGATGTGGAAGCACAGGTCAGGCTCTATACCCGGACTAGCAAAGCTGTGATCAAGGGTTCCTATAAGATCGTTGACATCAGGACAGCGAAATTGGTGAAAAGTGAAGCATTTGAAGGCAAGGCCGACTTCAGCGCGGAATGGGTGACCTTCAGGGGTGATGAGAGAGCTTTAAAATACCGTACTTTAAAATTGGCAAAGAAGGGCGAAACGGTTGCCCCGGTTGCCGAGGAAATGGTCAGTAGGGCAGCGGCTGATCTGGCAAATTCTTTGAGTGCCACGATCAAGATCTACGCAAGGTAGATTATTTACGCATACAGGGGTTTAGAGGCTGTGTGAAAACTTCATTGCGCCGGAATAATTGCTTGCTAATATTATCTTTAGTATCCTACGTATAGTGCTGTTACTATTGATACTTACCCTAGGCTTCAGCCTGGGTGTTATAACAATATTAAAAAGGAGGGCTTTAGCCCAACAATACTGGGCTAAAGTCCAAAGAAACAGTAGGTTATCATACCCCAAAGTTAAAGCATGGGGTAAGCGTTGTCCCTATTCTCACATAGCCTCTTTAGACCGTATTAATCTTCACCTGATATTTTTATTTGGCTGAATCCTTATCTGGTATCAGATATGAGAAAATAAGTACAGCTGCAAAGGCGATCACAAAAGCTGAAAAGCGAGCGGTCACCCATTCACCAAAAAGATCAACCACAGTGAAGAAGGTTCCACTGATCATACCGGCAATTACACCGGCCTTGCTTATCTTTTTCCACCAGAGGATCAGTAAAAGAGCTGGTCCAAAAGATGCTCCCAAGCCACCCCAGGCGTAGCTGACCATTTCAAAGACCAGATCATGGGATTGCCAGGCCAGGTAAAAGGCGACCAGTCCGATGACGATGGTTAGCATTCTGCCGATAAACAACAGGTCAAACCGATCTTTCAGTTTGCCGAAATAATTGGCGATCAAATCCTCAGTGAGTACCGTGGTGGAAACCAGCAGTTGACTATCAGCTGTGGACATCATGGCTGCAATGGCGCCAGAGATAAAGATTCCGGCAATCCAGGGGTGGAGTAGGTTTTGTGCCATAATAGGCATGAGCTTTTCCGGGTCATCCAGGGAGGCAACAGAACCCAGGAGTTGACCCTCAAACAAAAGCGTTCCCGAATTGAGCAGGAAGTAGCCGGTCAGGCCGATAAACAGACTGCCAAAGAAGGCGGGTACTGCCCATGAAATGGCGATACGGCGGCTGATCTTAATATTTTCAGGTTTGTCAATAGCCATGTAGCGGGTCACAAGATGGGGTTGCCCCATGTACCCGAGACCCCAACTCAGACCGCCAATGGCGGCGGAAAAAGCCGCCATACCCGCCTTACCTCCAAAAAGAGTTGAAGGTTCGAGGACAAACTCAGCTGAGGGTAGCGCATTGAGCTCAATAAAAGCAACAGCGGGTAATATCACCAGGGTGCCAATCATAATAACACCCTGTACCAGGTCAGTCCAGGCTACAGCTAGAAAACCACCCATCAGAGTGTAAAAAACAATGATAACAGCACCCAGGAGCATGCCCTGAAGCTGGGTGATCCCAAAAGTGACATTCAGTACTTTTCCAGCACCGGAGAACTGGGCTGCCACGTAAAAAGTAAAAAAGAAAGTAATGATCAGGGACGCCAGAACCCGGACAGTGCCCTGATCATCTTTAAACCGCTTGGCAAAAAGTTCGGGTAACGTCAGCACATCATGTCTCTCAGTCGCCAGGCGCAGTCGTTTGGCAATGATGAACCAGGAAAAAGTGATACCGGCCACACAGCCCACGACTGTCCACAATTCCAATAGTCCGGCTACCAGGGCCGCTCCAGGGAGTCCCAGGATCAACCAGGCTGATTCACCGGAGGCTCGTTCTGAAAAAGCGATTGCCCAGGGCCCTAACCGGTTTCCGCCCAAAGCAAAATCTTTCATGGAGCGTGTGAGACGAGCCGTATAGAATCCGACACCCATGATAAGGGTCAGATAGAGAATAAAACCAAGGGTTACGGGATCCATCTCATGTTTCCTTTTGATAGATAGCTAGAATATTACTTCTTAGATATTGAAAACCTTTTGCTAGGGTCAGGATATATGGAACCAGAAAGATCCAGAAAAGCAAGCGGCTGTTCAATGAAGTTTGCTCGATCATGATTAATTTCTTGAAATGCAGAGTGTTGATGTTTCGTTTAACTCTGGTTGGAGAATTTAAACGATGGTGAGTTCTGAAGATATCCTGGTCATCTTCATTGAAGATCTTCCCGATGAGGAACTGCTTAAGTCTATCAGACACCAGTTTTGGTAAAAAGATCAGAGGACTCCACTTATTGGTTGTGAGAATAATCATTTTGCCATTTGGTTTTAAAATTCTTTCAATATCGGATAGATCATCCGGTAAAGTCTCCAGGTGCTCTACTACCATATGCAGGGAAACAACATCAACAGAACAATCAGGCAGAGGGATCTTT
>JAYEKW010000191.1 GCA_034716895.1 Candidatus Neomarinimicrobiota bacterium | reverse complement strand
TCCACCAGAGATAGGGTCAATACTGATCTGTGTGCTTATTCTTTCCTTTAACGCAGGAATATGCGAGATAATGCCAATTAACTTCCCGTCCTGGTGCAAACTAGATAAGGTTTCCAATGCCGTTTCTAAGGTCTCTTCATCCAATGTACCAAAGCCTTCATCTAGAAAGAGCGAATCTACTCTAACTTTCCGACTAGCCATTTTTGATAACCCTAAAGCAAGTGTCAGACTCACAATGAAACTTTCACCACCTGATAGATTTTTTGTGGATCTGATTTCACCAGCTTGATAATTGTCCACAACATTCAATTCAAGCGGCTGTTTATCATCACGGATCAACAGGTATCGATCTGTCATTTTTTCAAGCTGCTGGTTGGCATGCGATACCATGAGCTCAAAAGTCAATCCCTGAGCGAAATTACGATATTTTTTACCGTCAGCTGATCCAATAAGATCGTGTAGTTTCCCCCAGCGGCGACACTCAGTCTTTTGAGCTTCAATTACCGCCTGTTTTTCCTTTATCCGTTCCTTGGCAGCTATATTCTCACTCAGCTGGTGTTTGAGACTGGCAATTGTGTCTCGCAGCGCTTTCAGTGATTCTTCATGCGCCTTCAATTGCGGTTCCAGTTCATCAAGGGATTTGTCAGTAACCTTTTTGGTCGTTTCAGTGGCCAAGCGGGTCTCCCGATCTTTTTGTCTGGCCACAAGATCCGTTTGAGCATTGTCCAGCTCCTTTGCCCTGTAAGACAATGCTTCCCGCTCTTCATTCGTCAGTCTGGCTTCAAGGAACTGCTTCTCATTTGAAAATCCAGCCGGTTCAAGTGCTGACGAGAAGTCAGTTTCCGCTTTTTTCAGTTCCGGCAGTCTCTGTTCAATCTGCTTTTTCAGGGATTCGACCTGTGCTTTTGCTGTGTTGAAATTCTGCTGCAGCTCAGTATTCAGGATTCTGGCTGTCTTTTCTGCATCCTCTACATCTGCAACGGCTTTATTCAGGCGATCTTCTTCATCATCAGGAAATTTGTCACCATATAATTTCTTCCGATCATCCATTTTTGAGGAATATTCACCCTTCAACCGCTCCAGACTTTCCTGCTTTTCAGTCAGGGCTTTGCTTTGAGTTTCAATCACGGCATTCAGATGATTTATTTCAGTATCGATGGTTGCCGCCTGTTTTCCAGTTTCGTCCTTTTTACTGATCTGTTCCTGCCACGCATTCAGTCGTGATTTGAGAGACTCAAGCAGTGCTGATACTTGTCCTTCCCGTATTTCAGTGATTCCAAGCGGCTGAAGCTTTTGGGATACTGCCAGCTTCAATTTCTCGAAGCCAGTCCGAAGTATTTTGAGACCACCCTTCAACTCCGCGAGGGCTTTCTCAGCGACCTGCTTATCATTGGCTGCCCTGGTTTCCAACTTCTCGATTTCATTTAAATTCTTACGGGCAACAGCTTCCACCTCTTCCAGGTTCTTGATGGTCGCTTCCTGATCCTCAGTCCTAGTGATCAGCTTGGTCAGCGTTTCGATCTTCTGCTCAATTTCATCGGATACCGGAACATTCCCTTCGGCAAAAGGATGTTCTTTTGAGCCACAAAGAGGACAGGGTTCACCGTCTTCCAGTTTAGTCCTGTGCTCTTCAAGCGCAGCGATTCTTGCCTGGTATTCTTTTTCCTTTTGAAGCGCTTCTTTTTCAGCACGATATTCCCGAAGCAGTTGATCCCCCAGCAATTCAGCTAAGCTTTCATTTCCTTGCTGAAGCTTTGTTGCTGCTTCCTCAAGCTCTTTCTTGCTGGCAGTGCATTGCTTTGCAGCAGCACTATGTTTCTTTACTGCCTCCTCCGAGGCCGTATCAACATTCTTGAAATCAGTTTCTTTCTGAGCGATCTCCCTTTGTCTGGCGAGCAGATTATTAAACTGCTCTTCAATACCGGCCAGACCACTAATCAGCCACTCATCCTGTGCATGCTCTTTGAGATATTGTTCTGCAGTTTTCTGTGTTTTTTCAGTCTCGGATCGCTTTGTCTGCTCTTTAATTTGAGACTGCTTATCTGCATCAATCTTTGTCGCATCTTTCTTGCAGCTCGCTTCACTTTCTGAAACTGCTTTGGCCTGATCCGCAATTTTTTCATCGAGAGAACGAACTTCTTGAATCACCTGTGCTTCTGCCTTCAGATCCTTTTTAGTCTTGAGGGTGAGTTGTTCGGCTGCCTTCAGGGATTCAGCTTGTGTATTTGCGGAGACCTCCAGTTCAGGAAGTGCCTTTTCCTCAGCCTCCAGAGATGTCTGATCGCCTGATTGTTGCTTTCGGGTTGCAGTGAGTGTTGCATAGGATCCATCCAGTGAAGCGGCATTTATGGCCTGCTCAAGTTTGCCACGTTCCGGTTTGAAAACCTCAATATCGGTCTGCAGCTTACCAGCTTCCTGTGTAAGGCTTTGGATTTCTTTTTTCAAACTCTCAATGGCGGTAAGCCAGGTTATGGCTTTGTCTGTTTTGGTTGCTTTACCGATTAGTTCCTTTTCCTGTTTCTGCGTTGCCTCAAAGTCTTGTTGAATCTCTTTTTCCTGCTCCTTCTCCAGAATAGTTATACCAGCTGTTTCTGCTTGTAGGATGTTGAGTTTATCACGCTCATCTCGTTGACGTTCATGCACCCGCCTTGATATTTCCGTATAGATTTTGGTTCCGGTGATTTGTTCAAGAATTTTGGATTTCTCTTCAATATTTGCTTTGAGAAATGTATCAAATCCACCTTGAGCAAGCAGAATGGATCTGGTAAAACGATCAAAATCCATTCCGGTTTTTTCTTCTATGGCTGTGGCTACACTCCTCAGCTGACTCTCAATCACTTGACCATTTTCAATACCTTCAGAAATTTCATGCTGTGGACTCTGCAAATCACCACTGGCAGATTTTCGAGCGCGGTGCTGACTCCAGTGACAGCGAAACCGACCTGAACTGGATTCAAAAAGCACTTCAGCATAGCACTCTCCAGTCTGCCTGGACATAATCTCATTACCACTTTTTGTAATTTTTCCTAACCTTGGGGTGTGGCCATAAAGGGCTAAACAGATAGCATCAAGGGCTGTTGATTTGCCAGCTCCCGTGGGTCCGGTAAGGGCAAAGATTCCATTTGTTACATATTCCGGGTCTGTAAAATCTATGAGCCATTCACCATAGAGTGAGTTAAGGTTTTTAAATCTGAGTTCAAGAATCTTCATGCTGCTTATCACTGACTGGAGGCTTTTGTTTAACTGCTGACTCGATCAGCTTTAATTTTTGTTCGGCTTCAATAAAATGTTTTTCAGCTTCTGTTGGCTGGTTCAGCTGCTTTAAGCGGAATGCTTCATATTCTTCATGAGCCTTTTTTATAGCTTTTTCATGGCTGATCTTCCCGGTATGGGTAAGTAGCGCTCTTCCGGTCATAGTTAAAAACTGCTGCAAACGTTTGACCCAGTCCTGCATGGTCATGGGAATCTGATTCAAAGCCTGAATTTCAGCGATTTCCAGATAAGCTGTCACCATGCGATTAAGAATCGATAATTCTGCTTCATTGAGGTAATTCTTGGCAATTTCGACATCACGCTTGAGCAGCTTGTTTCCAGAGAAATTTGTAACCCCCATATTCGCTTGCCCTGCATCGGCACGACCATAAATCAGTTCTGCAGCTGTATGACCATGAGCAGCCCAGTGCATTTTGTTTTGAATCTGTTTGAAAAACACCCTGGCAGCATCTGATTGAGGATCATAATCAATACTCGTGGCGTAGATATCCAACACTTTGCGCCAAAAGATTTTCTCCGAAGAACGAATATCCCTGATGCGAGCCAACAGCTCTTCAAAGTAACGGCCAGCTCCAGGTTCTTTCAGGCGCTCATCATTAAGAACAAAACCTTTTTTGATAAACTCGGTCAACTGTTTTGTAGCCCAGATGCGAAAGCGGGTTGCTATTTGACTTTTTACCCGGTATCCCACAGAAATAATCATATCCAAATTATAATAATCTAACTGACGGTTTACTTTACGTTTACCCTCGGATCGAACTGTCAAGTATTCCTTGACAGTTCGATCCGGTGATAATTCATACTCATCAAAAATATTTTGGATATGAAGACTGATGTTTTGTTTTGTCGTTTGGAAGAGTTCAGCTATCATTTGCTGGGTCATCCAGACTGAATTATCCTCAAAGCGAACATTCAGCTTTACATCTCCATTTTCCGTCTGATAGACCAGGAACTGTCCTTGGGATGTTTCCTGTTTTTGTGTGTCTTCATTATTCTGCATTTTTATCTTCTTCCTGTAAGCTCATAATTATTTCATTGTAGGAGGAGATCAACTCCTTACGATCCTCAACAAGAATATCAAAAGTATCCAGACACCGCTCGAACACATCCTGCTCATTCAGGTCATCAAGGGTTTCATTTTGTTTGGTGGCGTTCAGCACCTTTTTGAACATTCTCTGATTCTTGATTCGGCGAATTTCCAGTTCAGAATTAGCCAAGGCTGTTTCGAACGTTTCTCGTAGATTTCCGATTAAATCAGAACCGGTATATTCAATCTCCAACCAGGCATTGCTTCCAGCTTGTTTCAATTGCTCTATCCTAGAATGAATTTCATCGAGGGAACCAACAATTCTTTCCAAAGGCTGAAAGCAGGGCACCTTTATATCATGTATTGTGGGTGTCTTTCCGTCAAATTCTACTACGATTACCTGCTTGGTTTGTTTGGCTTCACCATAGCCCATGGGGATTGGGGAACCGCTGTAACGGATATGCTCCGTTTTCCCTACCCTCTGGGGAATGTGAAGATGTCCAAGAGCCAGGTAATCAATTGAAGCAGGAAAGGCGTCAGTCCCTAAATGCGCCAAGTTACCAATGTATAGATCTCGGACTCCATCTCCATCCATGGTCTTGCCACCTGATGTAAAGAGGTGTCCCATGGCGATAATTGGCACATCAAGATGATCACTATCCAGAAAATCTGATTGCTTTTGTTCTGCCAAGTCACAAACATCTGCATAATGTTTTTTTAGACCGAGAGCAAGTTTGGCATTTTTATCTTCAAATGTTTCCCCTGATTCTACGGTACGGATATCTTTATCACGCAAGTAGGGTGCAGCACAAACGATGGCTTTTGGAAGATCGTGTTTATCCTGCAACACGATGACTTCATCTTCAGGATTCTCCGATCCCTCGCCAACTACATAAACACTTAATGCCCGTAGCAGTTCTTTTGGGGCATTCAGGAATGATGGTGAATCATGGTTTCCTGCAATGACGACAATATGTTGGCAACATGAGTTAGAAACCTTACTCAGGAATCGATAATATAAGTTCTGTGCCAGGTTACTGGGGGTACTGGTATCAAAAACATCCCCAGCGATAAGTAAGGCATCAATGTGCTCGCTCTCAATAGTGGCGCTAAGCCAGTCCAAAAATGCAGAGAATTCATCATAGCGTTTTCGGCCGTAAAGGGAGCGACCGAGGTGCCAGTCTGAGGTGTGTAGGATTTTTATTTTACTCATAATATTTCCATGTGAATATCATTCCCATGTCCAATTTATACTATCCATCCAACATCGGGAAATGTTACCGTTCAGAATACTTCCTTGAATTGCCCTTCGATTTATAAATCGGGGATTTCAATGTATGCAGCTCCATCTTATTTCCAGCAACTTTTATTGGATGATATGGCTTTCTCTTTACGGTCGGGAAGCCGAACGCGGGTGTAATATTTGTTGTGTTTC
The DNA here is from genome assembly GCA_034716895.1 of Candidatus Neomarinimicrobiota bacterium. NCBI lineage: Bacteria > Pseudomonadati > Fidelibacterota > Fidelibacterota bacterium. The sequence continues at coordinate 23,388 of JAYEKW010000191.1, read as the reverse complement.
TTTACGAGTGACGCCATCAGTTGTTTATTCGGTTATTCCTTTTACGTCTGGAGCAGAGCTATTAAGAGCATATTTAACATTCTTATATCCACCAGCCGATGGTTGATACTTCCTTAAAAATCCTCGTTCAACCCACTTTTTAAGCAATCTTGAGACAGCAGATCTGTCTGTAAGCCCAGTCAACTCCCGAACCTTGGCATTATTAATGTACCCCCCTTGCTCCTCTAAATAGGAGTTCACCTTTTCCCACTCTGATGCCCGCTCTCCATTAAACAAAATAACGTTTAGGGAGTCTTGTGTATGAGGATATGTCCAAAATACTGGAGGGTACATATTAGCGTTATTCATTTCCACCCTCATTGCCCTAACACCCTCATTTTGGTCTAAATTTGGTGGTGATGCAAACTCTCTTAAATAAATTTATCCATCAGCATATACCCATTATTTGCAAGTATTTTATCCATAACTTAATTAAATATAATCAGTTTGTTTTTATTTGCACGATACTTTGCAAGTAAAATGATTAATACTAAATGTCAGTTGCTGAATATTCATATTAGGTTCTTTTTCACACAATTGATTCAATAAAAATGCCTAAGCAATACCCAGGCATTGTCTTCCGTATCTCATAACCAGCAAAAGCTGTTATTATTGAAAACTTGATTAAGAGATGAGTTTTGAGGCACATTTTGCTAGTGTCTCGTTAAGCATATTCCTCCCGATGACGCAACCAAGCCATGTCTACCGAAGGTAGATCTTGTTCGTTTTCCAATTACCCATCTCTTCCAGTCCTTTTTGAAATCTGAATATATACAGATCATTCAATTTTGTATTCTTTACTCTTCCATTCATGTTTATCTAGTGAGTGAAGTCATATTACCATTCGTCAGGTTTTTTAAGAATATATCCATCAGCTTTTTGAACATCGCAGGGAAATTGACTGTCAGCTATTTTTTTTCTACCTATGACCAAAGATCCCTTTGCCACAATGGCGACCGTATTGTTATGTCGTTTCGGAGGGAATGCAACAAACACTCTTTTTTGATGAAAATTGCTATGTACTGCTTTAATGGAACCAACCAGGACACGTTCCTTTTTTACATTTTTTCTTGGTTTTGCTTCCATTTTCACCTAGTTTTTCCCATAACAGCGCTGGGGATAGCATCTCCAGTCCGACGCTCCGCAAGGAGCGTTTCTTTTTCTGGCAACAATAATCATAAGAACTTTATTAAAATCGAATATCATAACTCAGTATATTTTTTTGAGTTGCCCTTCGATTTATGTACTGGATATTTCTTAGCATTGAGCTTCATTTTCTCACGTACAACTTCTATTGGATCAATCCCGGTCACGTCACAAAAGCGAAGCAGATAGATTAAAATATCCCCCACTTCATTCTGAATATCTTCAATCTTTTCATTCACACGCTCAGCTGATTTTTCAGCTGATGTCCACAGCATTATCTCCTGCAACTCTGAGACTTCAATACCGAGTGCAACTGCCAGATCTTTGGGATTGTGGAATTGTTCCCAGTCGCGTTCCTGGGCAAATTTTTTAATCTCTAATACAAGTTCATATATTTCCATGTTGAATAACTTCTTTCTTAATCAACGTTAATTAAGGGTCGGATTAATCAAATTTGACAATTCTCTTTATGCTAAACAATTAGACTATAACGGGGAAACCTACATTTTTTAAGTACTCATAGGTTGGATTATAAAACCCTGGTGAGCGGGTATGATCTTCATCATTTCCCGTCGGTACCACAATAATCATTCCTTGGCGTGCCCTGGTCAATAATACTCGATAAGCGTTTTTAAGATACCGTTTCCGTTCACTTTTTCTAATCTTAGTCCACTGGCTTCCTCGAAATGACCAGTGATCCCAGCCATCATTAGATGAACTTGAACAGTGGCTAACTTCCATAACGAAAATTGATATGGTCAATTTGCTCGATCTCTCATGGGAAACGACCGGTCTTATCAAAGGTGATAAAATCATCAACACCCTGATTGAGCTGGTGGGGAATCAGTTGATCGAAGATCTGCCTATACCCTTTACTGCTGTAGCAGCCAACGTGCAGAGAGAAAAAGAGGTCTGGATACAATCTGGAAAACTGTTTGATGCTGTCAGAGCTTCAATCTCGTTACCCCTGTTCTTTACACCTTATAATTATAAAGGTATTGACCTTATTGATGGCGGTGTTTTGAACCCTGTCCCAATTGCACCTACTTTTGGAGATGGAACTGACTTAACCATTGCAGTCAATCTAGGTGGAGCAATTGAAGTCAAACCGGACAATAGCAGTATTAAAACCTTACCTGAGAATTCTGCTTCACCTCTCCGGCAAAAAGTTGGGGATTTTATTGACCGTTTCCAGCAAATGAAAACAAGTATTGGTAATATTGACTGGGGAGTATACGACATAGCGAATCAGGCTTTTGACGCCATGCAAAGTACCATCGCAAGACAAAAACTTGCTGCTTACCCACCAGATCACCTTATTGAAATTGCCAGAAATGCCTGTGGTACTCTAGAATTTGATCGAGCATCAGAGATGATAAACCTTGGATATAGTAAAGCTCAGGAAAGTTTAGGATCCAGGGTAACGCCATTGTGATTCATCCATAGAAAAAAATAGGACTTCCCAATGCAAAAAGAAATTACACAGAACGCTCCCCTACTTACTAAAGACGGCAGAACTTCCAGAATCCTTCCAGCTTACAAAGTAATTTATGGAAACTTTCAGGAAATAATGGGAAATATACTCCTATATTATCCTTTCCATAAGATACTATTTTATAACACGTTACACGCATTTACGACAAGAACCAGCAATCAGGCTGATTGAATCCCCCCCTCTCCGCTCTGTGAACAATTGAATAACGAACAAGGACTACAGAATGTCGAAGTCATAAACTCCATAGCTCAATATTCAACGACATTTCTCTCCAAATATTCTCTATCCTATTTAAATGAACTCTGATTGGCTCTTCTTATACCCACCTATACAATGATGATTTGAAATAGTAACATTGCTGATCCCGCAAAGAGATCTCTATTAAAAAAACCTTTTCCTGATACAATAGACGGATAGAGAAAAAGCATTCATCTCAATTTGCGAGACCATCAATGTTAAGTTTGTTTTTCCTATGCGATCAGACTTTTCAGCTCACAAATTTTCGCTTCTTTGCAGCTGCTTCAGCCGCTTTGATCAATGGATAGGCTGTTGGTGGTCCAGTGAGCAATGGATGCGTGGCGATCTGGGCAGTTATAAAAGAAGCTATCGTAATTCTATTCTCAATTGAAAATCCAATCAGATTGATTAATTCTCCTGTACCAGCGCCACCGATCACCTCTCCACCGATCAGGTTTCCTGATTCTTTGGCTACAATCAATTTTACGGTTTGTTTCTGGGTCCCAGGTAAGGTTCCGGGATGTTTATCAATTCCTTCAAAAGTACCGGTAACAATAGTGAGCCCCAATTCCTTCGCGCGACTTTCAATTATTCCAGCCGCACCAAAGGCAGTGTCTCCAATAACGGTGCAAAACATGGAAATGGTTCCACCAAAAGTTTTTACTGCAGAAATTGAAAATAAATTCATGCCGGCAATCCTCGCCTCTGCACAAGCAGTAGAAGCAAGCATCACTCCTGTCTGCATTCCCATTATAAACCCCTTTTTCTCAGCACAGTCACCTATTGCAAAGATATCTGAGTTATTACAGGTTCTCATATATTCATCTACACAAATAAAGCCCAGATCGTTTATGTTTATACCTGTTTGCCGGGCAAGACTAACATTTGGTCGATACCCCATAGCTAAAATCACAACATCAGCAGCTAGAGTTTCTCCATTTTTTAGCAGTACTCCTGAAACATTTTCCTCCCCAAGTATTTCTTGAACACCTTCACCAGTTCTGATAGTTACACCTCTGGATTCCAGAATATCCTCCGCTTTTACAGCCAGCTCTTCATCAAAAGCAAGTGACAAAATATTTGGCAATAGTTCAACTAAAGTAACATCCTTGCCGTACTTATTGATCTCATCTGCCATTTCGACACCAATAAAACCACCACCAATAACAATTACCTTACTTGCATCCTTAAGCTTTTCTTTGATCACATCTATCACAACTTTGTCTTTGTGAATAGAAAACACATTCCCCTTATCCACCCCTTTAAGCCATTGGGGAGCAACCGGAGTAGAACCAGTTGCGAAGATAAGTTTATCAAATTCGATCTCAGTACCGTCTGCAGTTCGACAAAGTTTTTTTTGAGGGTCAACTGCAATGGCTTCATCTATTTTTAAACGTACCTTGTTATCCGATAGTGTTGCATCGGGGATAAGATTTTTTTCACTACTATCCAAAGATCCAAAAATGTATGGGATACCACAAGGCACAAGCACCTTTTGCTCCTTCCGAACAAGTAGAAAATCTTTGTCTGGATAATGAGATTTGCCCGTTGTTGCAACAACGATTCCGGCGGCACTACCACCGATCACCAATACATCTGTTTTGTCTTTCATCTCTTAGACTCCCTTTTTTATAAATTGTTATTTGGTTCAAGGCTTTAGGCCACTTTTACTGTTCTCTTTAGTCATCGAATGTCACGGTATGTACAATATTATGAGAGGTATGCTTCTCATAAAGCAAGTGGGTCACAAGTCAATGCAGGAAACCCTGCGTGTTCATTGTGATCTGAACATATATTTTGTAATGCAAGTTTTATCAACTGGTATTGTGGGTTTATCGTAATAGCAACATTAACACCGATCGCCACGCCCACCACACTTCCTAAAGCTAAAAGCATTGCCACTCTAAAATCTCGGGATTGCCGTGTGAAATCAACATTCCCCGTCTCATGATGAAAATAGGATGAAGCAAAACCGCTGAGAAATTCTGAAAGTAAGATGGTTGGAATCAGTTCCAGTGGCTCATACCCGAAAGCCAGCAGAACAGGTGTGAGGGTAGTACCATAACCCATACCCAAAGAACTATCCATGAGTTCACAGGCAAAACAAAGGATTACTAATCCCAAAACCCCCCAGGAAAGCGAAATATCAAAAATAAAAACACTCAAAAAGAAAAAACAAATGACACATAGAAACCAAAGCTGTTTTTTCGTACTTACTTTCCTTATTGTTGAAATAAACCACCGCATATGCACCCTCCGATCACATTCAAGGGCGTGGAGTTGCTCCTGAAATCATTGAGCGGAGAATTGTTTTAGATTCAAATGATTCAACGGATCAATAATTTTTTCCAGCAATATCTGAGGGTCTCCCAAACTGTCGGATCTGAAGATATCTTGAGAATCAATTTGCCGGATATTATTCTGAAAATCTTCATAGTGGACTCTAAATCCATAGTCCATAAGCAGGGTTTGAGCTTCCCAGCTCCAGAGGTATTGAATAAATGAGTCTAACAGCGGCTGTTCCTTATCCCAGATATTCCTGGAAACCGGTACAACAACTGGTTCAGCCATGATGGTTCGAATAGGATAAACTGATAGTGCCGATTGCTGGCCACCAGAATGAGCACTTGAGCCAAAAGCTTCATAGGTTAGCAGCAAATCAGCATTACTGTTTGCAAAATCTACAAAGGCCGCTTTCGCATTAAGCGAACTGATCATTACATTATCCAAGACTTCAGTAAGGTAAGTGGTGGCTTCTAATTCTGTTGCACCTGACCTAAGCAGGGACCCATACAACGCCAACAGAGCCCACTGACCGGCACCAGAAGATACTGGATCTGTGATCATTATGTTTAATTCCGCAAAATCCAGATCTTCCAGAGCTATTTCAGACACTCCAAGTTCTTTTTTTGAATATAAGATTATCGGTGTATAACACAATTTACCACCCTCCGGCAGGTTTTCCCAAATATTGTGAGTGACAATTTTCGTTAGCGAGAGTTGGTAAGCATCCACAACTGAGGCTAATATTATTATTTGGGCTTTAAAACGTAAAATAGTTCTACTACTGATCAGTCCTGACCCAGAATAAGTGGTAATAAATTTGACTTTCTGACCTGTATTTTCATACCAATAATTTTGAAATGCCGGGAGAATAGCCTCCTCCATCACGTCTTCCATGGCACTAAAGCAATAGATTAACACAGTATCCGGCTCAGTTTCAGAATAGCTGTTTACCGCAAAGCAAAACACGACCACAGCAACAACTAAAAGCATGCAGATAAACAAAATAAATGGAATTCGGTAACTTGGATCATTCCAATAGAGTTGTTCACGAATTTTTCGCAATAAACTCATCATCATTCTCTATCAGTCCTGGATAGAGCTATTCACTAACTTGAGCTGCACCATTAGTCTGTTTTTTCACAAGGCTCTTCTTAAAATGCTTTCTGATTTCATCCTGCCATTTATTCTCAATTAGATCGCATTTTACAAATTTTACTCCTCCCAAGCTGTTCAGAGTAAAGGTGGATTCCAGGTCATAAAACTTGGAATTATCATCATTTAAACGATCTGCAACACTGCGAAATCCGTATTCCACAAATATTTGCTGGGCTCGGTCACTCCACAAGAATTTATGAAATTCTTGAAGTAGCTTATCCTTAACCAGTGATACTTCCTGGGGAATTCTGACTACCATGGGTGTGCACATAATCGTATTAGGCGGGGCACACACGGAACCTTCCATAACTTGTCTGTTGGAAGAACCAAGCACCTCTGATTCATAAGTGATTATTGCATTTCCCCGTCGCTTGGTGTACTGAGCACGGGCTAACAACGCGGAGGCCGGGTTTAAGGAAACAGAGTGCCATAAATTCTTTAATTTTACCATTGCTAACGAGTCATCACCTGTCTCAAACAGAAACGTCCCGTAACTGGCCATGAGTCCCCACTGACCTAATCCAGAGTACAAAGGACAGGGATGAATGAGTTTAACTGACGGCTGTGCAAGATCGCTGAAATCAGTTATCTCACCAACTTCATCGGGATAATACAGAATCAAGATAGGTGTTTGCGCAAAAGTACCCTGGTATGGAGCACTAAGCCATGTTTTCTCATGAACCGTCCCCCGATGTAATAATCGCATAGCATCGATCTCTGAGGCTAATATTGCCAGATCTGCTGTCTGTTCCGTTGTAATGGCACAGGTTAACTCTACTGATCCTCTAAAATTCGTCCGGAATTTTATATCGCGATGAACTTGTGCTGCTTGCATCTCCTGAAAAGCCGGGATAATTCCTTCAAGCATTACATCTTTCAGTGCGCTGCAACAATAAAGATTAATTTCATTATCCTTTTGGGTGGAATTGCAGCTAATAAGAAGCGGCTGTATCAAAAATAATAAGAGGAGGAGTGGCAGAATTCTGACGATCGATTCTCTAGTTACCCTGAAATACTTGTAATTACTCATGATACTCCCTTCAGGCTTAACGCCTTGCTAGCCAACGTACTATTACGTTATTGTGTGAAATACTTCATCAATATAATGTAGTGCAAAGATTATGCCCGCTAACAGCTATTGTTATTATTAATTATACCTGCTAAACTACATTTAGACCACTACAACATTCTGCTTGAAGCATCTGTTTTTCTAAAAAATACTTGGTATTGGGTGATAACTTTTCAGCGCCAGAAATTGGACATCACAGCGTCTCAAAAAGGAGTCGAAAAGCTAGTGTCACGTTAAGCATGACACTAGTGCGTGGTTGCAAACAACAATGGCCAAACCACTATTTTCTGGTGGATCTAGAGGAAAACTATTTAAACCGATCGCTTCTCAGTACCCCACTTATCAGGGACACCAATTCTCATTAGAATAGATCAGAAATATTGACATGCTCCTTAAGCAATTGCTCTAGTAACTCCATTTTGTCTAAATCATCTTTCGCCAGCAAAGGAATCAGATTATCTACCTTTTTTGCAGCATGAAAAGTATCCTGGGCAACCAGGAGCAAAGGAATATTAACAGCAGAAGCTTTGGCAATGATGTTGGGAGGTGGCAGAATGTTATTTGTAAGAATAATACCGGCAGCTTGAGTATCTAGAGCAGCTAGAATCATGTCACTCCGGTCTCCACTGGTGATAACCAATTTTGATTCCTTACTAAAGCGCTGCACTCTCAGAACTGCGTCGGCTGACATGGCTCCAACCACTACATTCATAATAGTATTTGACAAACCCTTGTCACCGGCCAGAACCTTGGCAAAGAAGAGATCTGTCAGGAACTGCATAGTAGGGTGTGTCAAAGTTTCCATGAAAGGAATAATACCTAAGAGCGGGAGATGCAACGCTTCAAAATGTTCACGATAAACCATTTTAAAATCTTCGATATCTCGCACTTTATTGATGATGACACCGGTCAATTTCACGTCGCTATCTTCCAGTATTCTTTTCAGGGCATAGGCATCATCACAAATCTGGTCATTGGTGCCACTAAGAACCACCAGCAGTTCTCCATCCAGATACTTACAGAGTGAAAGTGCATCAAGATGGACAGAAAGTCCCCGATTCAGCTCTGTCCCACTCTCCACCAGCATGATATCTTTATCCTGAGAATTCAGGGTTGCTATTTCACGTACTTTCTCAGCAGTTGAATCAGCATCATACATAAAACGCAATTTGGAATGATCAAAACCAATGCTCATGGCTTCCGGTGGCTCTTTAGCACCCATGGCAACCGTACAAACAGCTGCATCAAAATCCCAAAGGCGTTTTTTCCGGTAGAGCAGACGATCACCAAAGGGTTTCAGGTAGCCCATCTGTTGGGAGCTATTTTTGGCTAAACCAACGATCACACTGGTTTTTCCGGCATCTTTTCGTAGAGAAGTTACAATTATATTTTTCATTATTTTGAATCCTCTTTATCATCAGATAATAATACGCGTATATCAACAGCACGAGCACCGCTTCCCTGCTTGTATACCACCATTGGATTGATCTCAATATCAGTGATCCTGGGAACCATGCTGACCAGGGCAGATACTTTTTCAAGGGCAATAACAATGCTTTCAATATCCTTTCTCGCCTCTCCCCTGACACCTAATAACAATGGATAGGATCTAATTTCCTTAATCATGGTTCGAATCTCCTGCTGACTGAGAGGCAGAGCCCGAAAAGCAACATCTTTCATCACCTCAACATAAATGCCGCCTAAACCAAACATAAGAGTTGGTCCAAAATTGGCATCTCGTCGGCCCCCGAGGATAACTTCTGTACCGGCTGTTATCTGCTCCACTACTTCAATACCATCGATGACTGCATTGGGTACATTTGCCTTACAGGAGTGGATGATCGTTTGATACCCATCAACAACTTCCTCAGAGTTATCCAGATCCAGCAATACACCGCCAGCATCGCTTTTATGTAGAATATCACGGGATACGACCTTCATTACCACTGGATAGCCGATCTGGTCAGCCAGACTAACAGCCGCCTGAACTGAGTGAACCACCCCTCCTTGCGGACCTGGTAGTTGAGCAGCACCCAATAATCCCTGCCCCTCTTCGGCCAAGAGAAAATTGCGACCATCAGCCAGTGCACTATCGATGAGCTGGTTCACAACATCCACATCGACCTCGGCTTCAGTAACTGCAGCGACTTCCTGAACTTGCACCTTGCGTATAAAATGCAGGGCTCCCAGACAGGACACTCCGTCATAGACATCCCGATAGACCGGGATATTATCCTTGTGTAAAGCAGTGATGGCGGCTTCAGTTTTTTCTCCGCCAAAAACTGAGAAAGTAATGGGCTTTCCTTTGGCATGGTACTGAACATACATTTCATCGATCATCTCAGTTAATTCCTGTGAATCCATCATGGCGGTTTCACAATACAGTGCGATAACTGATTGTATGTCGTCATCAACCAGGGCTTCTTTGAGAGCTTTCACATAGTCAGCTTTGGTGGCTTCACCTGTGATATCAACCGGGTTTTTGGTGGATCCAAAACCATGAGCTACACTCTCGAAGGTCTCTCTCAGTTTTTCCTGATCGTCATAAAGCTTAATATCATACTTTTCGCAGGCATCAGTAGCCATAACACCGACACCACCCCCATTGGTAATGATGATGGTATTCCGGCCTTGCGGAATTGGGGTATGGGAGAGGAACTTACTCCACTCCAGAGCCTCCTGAATGCTCTCTGCCCGCAAAACACCACATTGGCGCATGATGGCATCAAAAACTTTATCAGAGCCCGCCAGTGAGCCGGTGTGGCTGGCAGCAGCCACAGCTCCACGCTTGGAACGGCCAGACTTGATCACAATAACCGGCTTTACCCTGGTAGCCCGTTTGAGTATGGCAACCAATCGTTCACCTTCCTGAATACCTTCAACATACATGAGGATGATCTTTGTCTCTTCCTGCTCAATCAAGTATTCTAAAAGATCAGATTCATTTATGTCAGTTTTATTCCCAACTGAAATAATGGATGATAGTCCAATATTCTGAACTGCCGTTTTCCCGATCATGGCAATGCCCAGAGCGCCGCTCTGAGTAATAATGGCTACGTTGCCAGGACGGATATCACGGGGGCCGAAAGTGGCATTCAAAGCTACTTTGGCTGAATAGTGCCCAAATATATTGGGGCCGAGTACGCGCATATTATGCGCATGGGCATAGTTCAGTATCCGTTGTTCTTCTTCCAGGTTCCCAACTTCTGAGAAACCAGAGGAAATGATGGTTAAGATCTTCACCTGTTTTTTAGCACAACTAACTACAGCATCATAGACAAAGCGGGCTGGGATGGCAATCACGGCTACATCCACTTCTCCCTCAATTTCCTCCACGCTGGTGAGAATAGTCAGGCCCAGGGCTTGTCCCCCTTTGGGATTCACCGGGTATATCTTACCCTGATACCCAACTTCGATCATGTTCTCCAAGATCTTATAGCCAATTTTTCCCGGCTCCTGACTGACACCGATCACGGCTACAGAATCGGGTTCAAACAATAATTTTATATCTGGCTTACTTGCTGTCATTTACTCTCCAGGAAAGTCATTTTCATTGCATACATTCCAGCCGAAATGTGTTTTTGTACATCAAATCCCATACTCTCAAATAAACGCATCATTCGCGAGTTACTGATGAGCACATCTGCAGTAAATCCCAAGAGTCCCTGTTTTTTCGCCAGCAGGGTCAGGTAACGTAGTAATTCACGTCCGATCCCCAGCTCCTGGCGATCATCCCTGATCACAAAAGCCACATCAGCAGTATGAGTGGACCCAATAATCGCATACTGCCCTAAACCGACCAATTCCTCTTCAGAAGTGAAAGCAAGTAGGATGATTTCGCTGGTATAATCAATGACTACGAATTCCTGCAAGCGTTCATGAGGCATGTCTTTTCGCTCAGAAATAAAGCGTCGCTGCAAGCTTGTATCCGACAGGGAATAAAAGAACTCTTTCAGCAATGGCTCATCACTGATCTTCACCGGACGCAGGAATATCTCAAGCCCGCCGGATGTTGTCCTATAGGTCTCGATCTTCTCAGGATACTCCCCTGCTTTTCCAGCAATAAAGGCTTGATCCTGGTAGATCAGATTCCTTTTTTTTGCTTTGCGGATCAACTCAGGCCGGAATTTAGGGTGAGCAATAGAGATCAATTCCATGGCCCGTTCCCGGATATTCTTACCATGTAGATAGGCAATCCCATACTCAGTGACCACATAGTGAATGTCACCCCGGTTCAAGGTTACACCGGCACCTGCCTTTAAGAAGGGAACAATGCGAGAGGTCTCCCCATGCTCAGCTGTTGAAGGAATGGTCAGGATAGTTTTACCTTTCTTTGCTAGAATGGCTCCACGCATGAAATCAGCCTGACCACCGATCCCACTGTAAAATACTTGCCCCAGTGATTCAGCCGTTGCCTGACCTGTCAGATCTATCTCAAGAGCCGAATTGATAGCGGTCATATTTTCATGCTGAGCAATTACCCGAGGATTATTTGTATAATCAACTGTTTTAAACGCAATAAAAGGATTATCGTGGAGATAATCATACGTGGCGGTTGATCCCATGCTGAATGTGGCTATGGTTTTACCATGGTTTATAGTTTTTTTTGAATTATCAATAACACCCGCCTGCATCAATTTGACCAGACCATCTCCCAATAATTCGGTGTGAATGCCAAGATGTTTTTTGTGAGTCAGATTTGACAAAATTGCATTGGGGAGACAACCATATCCCACTTGGATAGTATTGCCATCTTCGATGAGGGTCGCCACATACTTCCCAATGCGATCAGCAACATCGTTATCCAACTCATCTTTATATTCCAGCAGGGGTTCCTCATGGGGGATCAAAAAATCTACACCTGATACATGAATAAATCCGTCTCCATGGATGCGAGGCATACGGGGATTGACCTGCACAATAATAGTTTGAGCTTTTTCCACAGCAGCTTTGACAATATCCACACTGACCCCCAGACTCATATAGCCGTGAGGATCAGGGCATGAAGCCTGGATCAGGGCAACGTCGACAGGAACATGACCGCGCGCGAAAAGGCGAGGGATCTCTGACAAAAAGATGGGTGTATAATCAGCCAAACCAGTATTAATAGCCTGCCTGGTGCTGTTTCCAATAAAGAAGGAGTTATGCCGAAAATTGTGTTTAAACTTCTCCTTGGCATAGGGAGCTAAACCCAGAGACCAAACATGGATAACCTCTGCATCAAAAAGCGCTTTGGGGTCTGACTCAACGTATTCAACAAGAGATTTAAGGAGAAATTGAGGCTCACCACAAGCCGTATGAACAAAGATGCGGTCTCCCCTATGCAATTTTTTTAGAGCTGTTTGAACGGGAACAAATTTTTCAGGATACTGCTTTTTAAATCGCTCAAGTGCAATGATTTTTGCTTTATCATTTGTCATTGGACACATCCATTCCTTGCACCTTCACTTCCCCGTGCCAATTGCAAATAAAGTGCCTGAATCAGGTAAACGCAACGGATAATTTGAGAGAGCCAGGAAGATTTACGTGAAAGATTAAAACAAAAAGGTTCATCTCTGCTAACCGGGGACGCATCAGCCCATTAGATGGGTGAGTTCTTAAGCACAACGATAGGTGTCCAGCCCCAGGAAGAACCACCGCTTGGAACAAGACTTGACTTTGGCGATGACATCAGCTGTTTCAGTCTACTGAACTCGCTCTGCGAATCTGATCCAGCATGTCTTTCTTGATCCTGATATTGACCAGGATATGATTGTCTTGATAATCGATATTGAGTACTTCTGCACTACGGTGAAGATAAGCCAGGAATTTTTGTTGAGAATGCTCCAGTTGGAGGGTTTCCTCCACATATTCGTTTCTCCGAATTTTAACAATGGCGGCTTCTAGCTGAGCAATATTCACCTGCCTCAGTGCAGAAACTGGTACAGCATCTTCATGATCCTTGATAGCAGCGGATAGAATATCCTGATCTTGTACCAGATCAATCTTATTGAAAATGGTTAATGTTTGACGTTCTGAGACTCCCAGATCCATCAACACTTCATTCACGGTTTCCAGATGCCTTTCATACTGGGGAGAGCTCAGGTCGATCACTTTCAGGATCAGATCAGCGTGACGCACCTCCTGGAGTGTACTTTTAAATGAAGCAACCAAATGATGGGGCAATTTGTGGATGAATCCGACCGTATCACTGAGCAATATCTCAAGATCATTGATCTCAATTTTCCTGATCGTAGTATCCAGGGTTGCAAATAATTTATTCTCTACCAACACATCTGCATCAGAAAACAGGTTCATAAGCGAAGACTTGCCGGCATTGGTATAACCGACCAGAGCCACCTTGAACATCTCATCCCGGCTTTTACGCCTGGTGTCTCGTTGTTTTTCGATCTTCTGCAATTCAACCTTGAGTAGCGAAATTCGATTACGGATCAACCGCCGGTCAACCTCGATCTGGGTTTCGCCCATTCCACCACGGGTAGAGGTTGCACCTCGTTGGCGCTCCAGGTGAGTCCAGGCTCTGGTCAAACGAGGCAGCAAATACTGAAGTTGAGCCAGCTCAACCTGCGTTTTGGACTCCTTACTGCTAGCATGCCGAACGAAGATATCCAGGATTAAACTGCTGCGATCCATGATCTTGGCTTTTTCGATTTCCTTTTGCAAATTTTTTGTCTGGGCAGGTGACAACTCATCATCAAAGATTACCACATTCACTTTTAACAGGGCAACTTTGGCAACGATCTCTTGAACCTTACCTTTGCCAATATACAAAGCGGCATGTACCTGATTGCGTTTTTGAATAATATTGCCAGTGACCCTGGCACCGGCGGTCTCAGCCAATAAAGCCAGTTCTTCCAGATTTTCTTCTACTTCAGATACAGATTGCTGGCTATGGACCACACCTACCAGTAGGGCTTTTTCTTTTTCTATAGTTGTTTCAAACATTTTGCCGCCATGTTGGTTTAATTCTTGATAAATAAGTTTCGACAACCCATAAAAACAACAGGCCGATCAATAACAGGGGCCACAAAGCCATTCCAGATCGTTTCCCCATTATTTCTGCTACAAGCTCTGTTTGTTGTTCAGTTAAAAATATATCGGGTTCATCGAATTGGTAAGAAATACTGTGCGCTTGAGCTTCGTGCGATGAAATATTTACAGCAATGGGCTGTAAAAGTTGCCGACCTCTCACCAGCCTGTAAATACCCGGAAGATCAGTTTTAGTATAGTGAATAATATAATTTGGATCCGGTGCCTGATAATCCACAGTACCATCGGGGCGTTGGATGCTAAAAGGGGTATTCTCCCCTTCTCTGGCAATTGGGTAGAAATGTAAAGTGTCGCCTACCAATGCATTATAGGGAGCAGTCTGATCCACCAGTTCCTGGGATTGACATAGTTGCAGAACCAGGGTAGGGAAAATTCCCAGAAACGGTAAATTATTTGCATCAGATCTAAATTCTGTATTAAACCAGATCGCACGTCCTGCCTCCTGGGAGGTAGCTCCCAGAAACGGTTGATCATCCAAATATCTAATCCAGGTATGCTCCAGTTCATTGTTGAGACTCACAAAACGTTGATAAACTTTTAACCGATCCTGGGTGATCACAGCCTGCAGCGGATCGATCTGGATAGCTTTGTCAGCCTCTTTAGTCAGATAAAGTCCAAAAGCAGAACGGCTCAGCTGTGCTTCCAGAGGAGCTTTAAAATGAAGCAGTTCTTTCATCCGGGTTCCCCCATCACCAAAAAGGATCAGTTGACCGCCAGCGGAGAGAAAACCGATTAATCGATTCCAATTGTAATCAGCTAATCGGCTGGCATCTTCCACAATAACAGTACCACCCTGACTCAGATCCAGATTATCAATCTCACTGAATTGCAATAAGCTGACATCAAGGTTCAATTCAGTTTCATTCAGTGCTGTTTCAATGATTCTCCAATAGTCAGGTGCCAATCTTTCACGCAGGATCTGCACCGGGATATTCCCGCCAGCAGGTATGACATAATGTCGGGTATCGTTGTAAGGGTGGGCATCTTGCCCTAACTCCAGTCGGCCTTCCTGGAATCCCCGGTCGACTACTCTGGCACTCATCTCAATAAAATCAGCATCTGATTCGAATACAGCCTGGTTTTGTCTACTCTCGTTTATGATCAGCTCTAATCCGCTAAGTTCCAGATCACTTGAACTACGCTCAACACCAACTTGAAGCTGATATCCTTCACCCTTTCGCAACCCCCGATCAGGTAATTCCACCAGGGATACTCCCATATCCTCTGCCACTGGATCTATCAGTAAATACTTATCCCAACCAGGCAATTCCCCGAGTTTCTGTTGAGCATCCTGCCCATCTCCCAGCCAGACGATGGATTTGTTTCTGTATCTGTCCAGATCAATTTGTTCCGCCAGGCGGGTCTCGATATTACCATCATAAATATTGGAATACCCGGCATAAACACTTTCGGCAGTTTCCTGCAGCTTAAAATCTGTGATCCCGAGAAAGGCAACATGATAACCCTTCTCCTGTAGACTTGTCCCAAACTGAGCTAACCCTGCAGCATTCAGATCCTCAAAATGAATCCGGTTTGAAGCCGTATTGTCCAGGGCGATCAGCATGAGATCAACAGTTTGGGGGTAAATCCTGAAACCACTTTTCAGATTTAGATTGGGACGGGCAAAAGCCATAACGATCAACAGGATCATTAATGTTCGTATGATCAGCAGGATCAATTGTTTAACATTAAATTTGCGGAGCGCATCCTGCTGGAGCAGTTTTAAAAATTTGAGAGATGGAAATTCGATAAGCTGGCTGCGACGTTTAGCCAGTAAATGGATGATCACAGGCAGGGCCATCAGGGGTAGAAACCATAAAAACAGGGGACTAAGGAAGGTCATATACCCAGGCTCCCATCAAAACAGACTGGTCAAACTTAAAAGAAGACCTGCTGCGATAGGAATAACAAAATTGTCATCAAGTTTAAGGGGTAGCGCTTCTGTGATAGTAAGGATCAGGGCAATGACCATATTTACCAGGAAATCTTCAGGGCGAAAGAGTTCCAGGATAAGCAGGGTTGTCAGAAAAAAGGTTATGCTACCTTCCCGAGATTTGGCCAGGAAGGGATGCTTCCCATAGGGAATGCCGACCAGAGCTGCAAAAGTATCAGAGATGGAGAGGATCAGCAAGGCCGGTACGGCGATCTCCTTGGGAAATAGAAAAATAGCCAGTACTGACCCTGTGAACACGTAGGTTGCGCCAGTTAGTTTCTGGTGCTCATGCTGCCGCAGGGCGGAGCCGAATACCTTCATAAAAAGTTGTTTCCCAACCTGAGAATGAAAGCGCAAATACTCAGCCGTAAGAAAACCGGTAGCCAGGAATATTACCCCTTTCAGCATGATATTTCGTTCAAATCCAAACCAATACAATAAGGGAATAGCACTGCTGCTGAGGTGAATGGCTTTACGAACCAATTCATTGGAGCGAAGCGATGAAATCGTCATTTAATCCTGAATGAGTTGGGTTAGGAGTTTCCGATAATTTTCACCCGGGTTTGCTCCATGATCAAAGACTGCCGAACCAGCAACAAATCGATCAATACCAATACCGCGGACAACTGGAATAGTTTGCGTATTAATGCCTCCATCGATCTCAATGACTACCCCATTCTGCTCAAGTTGGAATAAAAGATCTGGTAAGCGCTCCAGTACGGCGGGAATAAATGATTGTCCGCCAAACCCAGGAAATACAGACATGATCAACAGCTGATCCATTTCCATGATATAGGGTTTAACCATCGTTAATGTTTCATCAGGATTCACCACCAAACCGGCTTTTGCTCCAAGATCATGAATCCTGGCAAGCGTGTCTGAGATTGAGTTGCAGGTTGAGGGATGAACCAGAACAATATCTGACCCAGCAGAGATAAATGCCTCGAGGAAAGGTTCCGGATCTGATATCATAAGATGGGCTTCTAACACCATGTTGGTCATTTTTCGAACGGCACGGACAATCGTGGGTCCGAAAGTCAAATTGGGGACGTAGTGCCCATCCATGATATCCAGATGTAAAATCTGTCCGCCGGCCTGATCAATTGAAGTGATCTGTTGGCCTAGCTGGGAAAAATCAGCCGTTAAAATGGAAGGGGCGATCTCCGCATGTTTCAGAACAGACATTAGAAATCTTCAGTAATAATGAGATCAACATAGATGACACGCTCCCTGGGAAAGATTTTTCCAGGATCAACTGATTGAGAGATGACAGTTTTAGGCAAAAGATCGGAATCCTGGGTATACTGAACTGCTCCTAAAGAAAACCCATTGATCTGTAGAACCTTGGTGGCTTCATTCAGCCCCTTATTCAGTAAAGTGGGCATGGTCTTTTTCAGGTTCCTTTTCCCCAGACTGACAGTCAATAGAATAGTATCTCCGGGAGCAACAGGTAAACCTGCCGCAATGGATTGATCCATCACTACGGTCCGTTCATACATATCTGAGGAATCAGTCAATACCTCAGTCAGGATCAGACCCAGCTGGTCCAAAGCGATAGTTGCCTGCCTTTCAGTAATGGCGACTAAGTCAGGCATCTCCAATTTCTCCGGGGGCAAACTGACTGTAAATTGTATCTTGCGATTCTCTTTGACCATCTGACCTGCTTCAGGATACTGATCCATAATGAAGCCGGCTGGAATATCACGCCTGTATATGGTATCTTTGATGGTCCATTCCAGTTTCCGCTCTTTCAGAATTTCACTGGCTTTTTCCAAGTCGGTATGGGTCAGACTAGGGACCCGAATCTCATCATTCCAGTTCACGTAAAGCGGCAAGATAACGTTATTAAACAAAAGGGCGATGAGAATGCCAATAGCGACAAAAATGAAACTATAATCGCGTAAGATCTTCATAATGCTTTTCTAATTTTCACTGCAAACATACCATCCATATCATGGTTCCAGGGTAATGTAGCCAGAGCACCCCGTTCATCAATAAATGGTTTGATCTTTTCGGCTGTTATGGGTTCAAATTCTGCATTTTCAAGAGATTCCACCACTGAATCGATCAAAGCCCAATTCTCTTCTGGTTCAAGGGTGCAGGTTGCGTAAACCAGGATTCCTCCGGGCTTCAGATATTTCCAACTATTCTTTATAATGTTTGTTTGAATACCAACCAGAGATGAGCTGTCAGATGCTTGTCTTTTCCAACGAGCATCTGGTCGTCGTCCCAGGACACCAGTTCCAGAGCAGGGGACATCCAACAGGATCTGATGTGCTTCCGGCAAGGGTTCAACTGTTGCATCAAGTCGACGAATTACTATATCTTTCAAACCCAGGCGTTCAACATTCTGTTTAACTTTACCTAATCTTGTCTGGCTGGCATCACAGGCAATGATATGGGATTGTCCACTACTTAGCTCTGAGAGGAAGGCCATTTTTCCACCTGGTGCTGCACAGGCATCTACGATAGTTTCACCTGGCTGTGGATCTAAAATAAAAGCTACCATACCAGCAGCAATATCCTGAAAAGAGAACCATCCATCATGAAACTCAGGTGTTCTGAGCAATGGACCACCGGTATCAATCTCATAGAAGCTTTCCAGGATCGTTGAACGGCTAAAATGAACTGCTTCTCTTTCCAGATAAGCCTCAAAGTCTGCCTGAGTTATTCGTAAAGAATTCCGGCGGATCCAAACTTTTGGAGGTCGATTATTGTGCCGACATAATGCGGTTACCTCATCATGATCATAACGGGATAACCATTTCTCCAAGAGCCATTCTGGATGGGAGGTTTCTATGGAGAGTTTTTTCAGCGGATCACTGATCGGCTCCAGGATTTGAGACAGCTCAATAGTTTGGATTTTTCGCAATACGGCATTAACCAGTCCACGTGCTTGAGATTGCCCAACGCGCTTGCACAATTTCACAGTCTCATTCAGAGCTGCATGCTCAGCTGTCTGCATGTGCTTTAATTGAAAAGCACCCATTCGTAGCAAGGTTTTAATAGCGTGCTGAGCCTTTTTATAGCGCCCTTTGTACGCCACTTGAATCCAGGCATCCAATTGAAGCTGCATTCGGGTTACACCAAACACCAGCTCCATGGTCCAGCGTTTATCCCGGGGATCCAGGGTACTGTTATTCAATGCTTCATTCAGCAGATCATCTACAGGACGAGCGTGATCCTTTTCTGCTGCTAAAAGCGTACGATAAGCCAGTTCGCGGGGTGTGTTAGCCAATTTCATCGCCTATCGTCAAAGGGTTACCACGCAAATAGGCAGCAGCCTCCATGGGCTTTTTACTTTCCGGTTGGACTGAGCGAATGACCAAAGAGCCCTGCTTGCAGGCGATGGTGAATGAGTCGGCGGATACTTCTACCACCTGGCCGGGAATACCACTGGCTTCTCCAACATGAGTTAACAGAATTTTCAATCGGGCACCATTACGATAGGTAAAAGCGCCTGGTGAAGGTGCAAAAGCCCGTACACGATTATGGCATTGTTCGGCACTTTGCTCGAAATTGAGAGTTTGAGTGCCAGCAGTAACTTTTGGGGCAGGTGTTGCCAGCATATTGTCCTGGGTACTTTCTTTTACTATCCCTGAGGATATCTGGTCAACGGTATCTAAAACCAGGTCTGCACCAATGGCGCACAATTTTGCATAAAGGCTATGTAGATCATCCTCGGTGGCAATGGGTAGACTGCGTTGCAGAATGATATTGCCAGTGTCCACTTTTCGTTTTAGAAAAAAAGTGGTCACACCACTTTCCGAATCTCCATTGAGGAGAGCCCAATGGATAGGTGCGGCACCCCGGTAGCGTGGAAGCAATGAAGCGTGCAGATTAAAGGATCCCAGGCGAGGTATGGAAAATACATCTTCTGGTAAAATCTGAAAGGCAACCACTACAATAATATCAGGAGCAAGTTGTTTGAGTTCATCAGCAAACTCAGGAGCTCTCAGGTTAACCGGCTGGAGTAGTGGCAACCCAAGTGCAACTGCAGCCTGCTTAACTGCCGAAGCGCGAAAACGCTGACCTCTCCCCTGTTGTTTATCTGGAATTGTAACAACAGCCTGTATGTGATGTCGGCTCGCCTGCAACATTTCCAGAGTAGGAACCGCAAAATCAGGAGTTCCCATGAAAATGATCTTTAATGATAAATCAGTGTTCATCTACAGTTAGTCCCATATACTATATCATAACAGGTTGAATTCAGAAAAAATGTCTACTTTTCAGGCTATTGAACGATGTGTCACAAAATCTTCAAGTCGCTCATCTACAATGGAAGAATGGTATCTCTGTGCGGAGACCACACGGCTACCTTAGCCCTTCAACGTAATGAACTACAGGAACAGATATGGCATAGAAACCTTAGAATTCTCTACCTGTAAATTCTTCAGTCCAGTAGCGTCTAAATGCTTTGTAATCAATCAAAGTTCAAAATTCTCTGAAGCCTCAACCCCTATCTCACCACTGGCGATCTTGTTAAGTGTCTTTTTAAGGAATGAGCGCTTCAATGAACTTAAATGATCGGTAAAAAGAATCCCTTCCAGATGATCATACTCATGTTGAATAACCCGAGCCAGAAATCCGTCCACTTCTTCATCATGATGCTGGCCATCCAGGTCCTGATAAGTAATTCTAATGTTCGTGGGACGGACTACGATCTCCCGAATAGTGGGAATACTGAGACAACCTTCTTCATATTCATCCTGTGGCTCCCCGAATGAGACGATCTTTGGGTTGAGATAAACCCGTTTCGCCTCAGACTCTTCCATTGGGGAAAGATCGATGATGAATAGGCGAATGGATTTGTCTATCTGAGGGGCAGCCAGACCAATCCCCTCTGCGGCATACATGGTTTCAAACATATTGGACACAATTTTCCTGATAGACTTGTCGATAAGCGGAATCTCCTGCGCCTTACGACGCAGAACCTGCTTGCCATATGTTTGAATCTTATAGAGCATGACCTATTTTGATTTAACTGTTGTTACTGCTGATCTACCCACATGCAATTTTGTATCAGTTGCCGTCTTGACCAAAAGGATGTCATTATCTTTGATACCTTCTATAGTGCCATGAATGCCACCAGAGGTAATGATGTGATCACCTTTTTTTAATTCGGATCTCATTTTCTCAGATTCTTTTTGACGTTTGGTCTGAGGTCTGATCAACAGAAAATAGAATACTCCGAACATCAAAATGATGGGAAGAAAACTTAAGATCGGGTTGCCTGCTTCTCCGCCGGCGGGGGCTGCCATTAATAAAATGTTTGCGAACATAATAAAGTTTAAAACTCCTTAATTATTTAATAACCGCGCTAATCTAAACGGGTGTAGAACCCATTCCAACCTGCATCGTTGGCTGGTGAATGAGTTTCTGAGTTTTGTGAGTTTCTAAGTTTGTGAGTTGTTGAGTTTTCTGAGTTTTTGAGATCCAGGTTTAGTGACTAGTTCCATCTCCCTGGCCAGTCGGGGTTAACCAAAGTCGAAGTCTCGGAATGATCTCGCGCTTGATCAGCATGTTCTTAATATGACTTGTTGTCAATGACCTATAGAAATTCCAGGCAGTCTTGCCACCATGAATCAAAAGTACGGGTTTTAGTTATAATAGCTTCAACACTGCAGGGGGTTGGTGCAACAGCAATCGTTGTTTCAAGCTTTTTGTAGCGTACGTCCATTTCCACCCAAAGCATTTTAATAGGATTGGCAGCGTGGTTGGCTACTGCAGCTGCAGCACCAAAAGCAAACCCAAGATCCGGGTTCTCACTATTGCGATGTCCTCGGATCGATATTTTCAAGGTTCTGCCATAGATAAAATCATCAACGATATCGGCCGATATCAGGGTTGGACCTGTACGGTTCCTGTTAAAATATTTTTCAACAGTACTTGATATATGATGATCTTGGATTTGAGCCAGGGTAAAAATTGGAAGCATGCTTAAAATGATTAGAATTGGTAATCGATTCACGTTTGGATCCTTTCAGTCAATTGTGAACTACATCATTCGTTGAGCTTGCAAGGTTACGTTTTAACAATATAGATATCAAAGTAATTCTTATACCATTTATACTTCAAACTGCGCGTTATCTTCTTCATCTTTTACCGTTCTGCTTTACTTCGATGAACTCAGCATAACACACTTAAAATGATAACCATAGCTATCCTGCATTATTCATGAATTATTGCCACGAAGACACTAAGTCACGAAAAGTATTAAAGTTATGAACAAGGTCATCTTAAACAGTATTATTTACATCTGTGAGTGATAATTTTTGATAAGCATATATTTTATTAAACTTTGTGTCTTGGTGACTTAGTGGCTATGAATTATTCAGGCTATAAGTCTCTGCACTACATGCTACGCCCTGACAAGCAGCTATGCCTGCCTATGCCGAAGTCGGTCTCCACGCAGGCAGGCATAAAATTTTAAGCTTACAGAACAGCAAAACTTGTCTCCCGTAGCGTGTAAAGCGTAGGGTGATATTTTGAACCTATCCGCGCCCTCTGAAGTACAAATGGTATTAGAAATAAAGTCTTGCAATGGATAGGTTGCTTTCTATATTAAACAGTAATTATTACTACTTATATTAAAGGGGAAGACCCCACAAATTTAAATCAGGAGTACCAAATCTTATGTTAGTTACAAAACCAGCACCCCAGTTCAAAGCAACGGCCATCATGGGCGACAACACATTTAAAGAGATCAGCTTATCCGATTATAAAGGGAAAAAGGTAGTCCTTTTCTTTTACCCCCTGGACTTCACCTTTGTTTGTCCTACTGAGATTCTGGCCTTCAATCACCGTTTGGCAGATTTCGAAAAGCGCGGTGTTCAGGTTATTGGATGTTCAGTAGATTCAAAATGGAGTCACTTTGGCTGGAAGAATACTGATATTAACAATGGCGGTATAGGCGATATACAATATCCCATTCTAGCCGACATTGATAAAAATATTGCACGGGCTTATGACATCCTA